>NZ_JBMKIA010000052.1:0-15773 GCF_049238215.1 Enterobacter cloacae complex sp. IR5441 | reverse complement strand
TTGATAAAACTTTTCCCGTCTTTTGCATGCTTTACCGCATACATCACACTTTCCGGATTTCTCAGCAAAAGTTGAGACCTCATCGAACCGCGTTGTTGTAATTCCACCCCATCCCATCGCCTTACCCTCTGTCGTTACCCGCTGACGGGCGTAAAAAAGGCCGCCACTGGCAGCCTTAATCAATTTCTTCAACCGTGATTTTGCAAACGATGGCGTACCGCTTAACCGGGTCACCATCTGCGTCCTCTGGGCGTGCATATGAATCGCGTGTCATCAGATAACTGATGATGTCGCCAACCTCTGACATGTCAGGACGCTTCGTAAATAGAGCATCAGCACCAATAATTGCTATTGTCTCTTTCATACTTCACCTCATATGATTTGCCCGCTGATGCGGGAGAAATGCTAAAGATGCCCAAACTCTTTCATTAGCATCTCTTCGTTATGTTTAATCTTTCGAATGGCGTATTCGCCATGATGGAAAACTGCCGCCTCGTTAAAAGCACGCACAGCATCAATTTTTGTTTGGAAAGTACCGAGGGCTATTTGCTTCCTGTTAACCTTGATCTGCGCTCTCCAGCTCCCATGACGCTTATCAATGCTGATCCCGATGTAACCGCTGGTGTTTGTTGATTTAATGGATACATTCCGGCAGTTTTCCTCACGCTTAGCCTCTCTGAGGTTAACTAGGCGGTTGTCAGCTTTATCGCCGTTGATGTGGTCGATAAAACCTTCAGGCCAGTGTCCATGCACATAAAGCCATGCGAGCCTGTGAGCAAAGTATTGCTTTTGGTCGATCAGGATCTTGATGTACCCGTAACTGGTTTGCGTCCCCGCATAAGGAGATTTATTGCGAGCGCCTTTGTTAAAGTTCCATTTGAAATGACCACTTTCAGGATCGTAAGTTAGGATTTTGCGGAGATACTCTTGGTTTAACTCAGGCCGCATAATTACCTCTCTGCTTGTTTACCGTCAGCCCCTCGCAAAGAGCTGCTGGTAAAGATTCCCCGATGTTCGGGAACTGAGCAGCAAATCATTCCGGTGCGGAGTCCTCTTCGTGTGCTATACCCGCCACGCGTTACACACCTGCCTCAATCCCATTGGGCGCTATTTCAATTTGCCAGGAGCGCTCCGGGTGATTTGCTGCTTGGTTGAATTCTTAATGAGCAGGCGACTTTTTGTCCGCCGCTGGCTAACTTCGCTCAGCTGTCGATGTTTCGTTTCGATGAGCTAACAATAGCTAAAGCGATTATTTGAGTCAATCGCCAAAACGATATTTATCATCGATAAAGCGATAAATTATTGAATGTTAAAGCGATATTTTTTTATTTTCTGAAGAAAAAAGTGATAAGGATTTGGTTTTTAGAAGGGGTGAGAAAGAGAGGATGGATCTGCGGACAATAAAAAACCCGCCGGAGCGGGTTATGCGAATCGTTTATAGTCGACTGACTGTCTGAGTAGTACCTTTGCCATGACGTAGAACGCGTCCTCGTCCTCTGGCTCAACGTACCACTTCTCGTAAATGGGGTTGTCGGATATTACTGCCAGACGGTCACGCTGCATCTGAAGTCGCTTAACATGCAGTGTTTTGCCGAAGACGAAGACATATACCCCGTCACCATCAAAATGCGTAACGCCGGTATCAACGAAGATCTGATCACCAGGCGAAATCGTCCCATCCATACTGTCGCCATTCACGGTAATGACTTTAACGTGTGTAGCTGGCCGGTTGCCAAATAAAGCGCGCGCCTGTTCAGTCGTGTATTCTATGGCACGGATAGTTTCAATGAAATCGCTGGTTACCAGTGTTCCCGGCCCAGCACTGGCTTTAACGTCGAGTACATCCACGCGATAAATCCCATTCAGTGACGGCTTAACCTGGTATAGCGCAGTTGGCTCCCGGGCGCCACCGGCAGCCATTTCCCCCTCACCAGTAGAAAGCCATTCAGGGCGAACGCCAAGCACAGAGGCAATCTCAACTGTTTTTCGAGAACCTTTAGCATTCTTGAGTAACTTATTTACGCTGGACTGAGCCATGTCGACCTCTTTAGCTAATCGACCCTGTGTATATCCAGCGTTTTCCATTGCCTGCGCTAAGCGCTCCGAGAATCCCATATTCACCTCTGTTAATGACTCCTTTAACTCTATCGCTCAAGCGATTATTTAGCAAAAAATCGCCTATGCGATTGACATTCGCTAAAGTGATAACCATAATCGCTTTAAACTGATAGCTGAGGTGATTATGAAGACCCCAACAGTAGAGAAGAACTCCGCAGTAGAGAAAGCGATCGCCATCGCTGGCAGCCAGAAAGAACTGGCAAAACGTTGCGGCAAAGCTCAGTCCACTATCTGCGACTGGCTTAACGGAAAGAAACGCATCTCCCCAGTTCACGTTCCTGAGCTGGTGAAAGCGGTTGGTGGTGAAATCCAGGCTCATGAATTCCGCCCGGATCTGCCGTCCATCTTTCCACACCCTGACAACCATGCCGCTTAACGGCGGCCCTAACCACGAAAGGGAAAGCAATGCATTCACTTGCGTATCAACAAGGTAACAAATTTTCGCCAACGGCGATGATTTACCAGAATCGCCGGGAACCTGATTCCAGGGCGTTAAACATCGATGGGATCCGCGCAGCTGTTCGCGCCTGGGCAGCTGATTGCCGCAGCCGTGAATTTGTCGCCGCTCTGATTGTTGAAGAGTGGCGGGCAATCGGCGGCACCGGACTTGATATCCCGACTGACTCACACCGCCAGATGCAGAAGGTGTTCCGCTGGATCGACGGCGACACCGAATATGCGGCCAACAACATTCGCCAGCTGGCACCGGCAATCATGTCCGTCCTGCCGCTGGAGTATCGAAACCGCCTTGCGCCACAGAACGACACGATGTCGCTGATCGCCTCTGCGATGAAAGAGTGTGCCGAGGCTAAACAGGCCGTGCTCCTGGACGCTCCAGAGCATCAGAAGCTGAAAGAGGTAAGCGAGGGTATAGCGTCGCTGTTCCGTCTCATGCCTGAGCAGGTAGGCCCGCTGATGACGATGGTTACGTCGATGCTGGGGGTTATGTGATGGGAAGTTTCAAAAATGGCGAAAGCCGGTCTGCGCGAACAGAGCCGACTTTCTGGTGGAATTAATTGGATCAATTCACAGAGGCAATTATGCATCTCGAGCCATTAACAAAGCAAGTCGGCGTATTGAAGACTATGGATGTTCCAGCCGACTTCAGAATGGAAGGGTGGGTATACGTGTTAAGCAATCCATGTATGCCTGGCATCTACAAAATTGGAATGACCACAACAAGCCCGGAAGTTCGAGCGCGAGAACTTTCATCAGCTACTGGTGTTCCTGCTCCGTTCAAGGTTGAAGCGGCTTTCTACAGCCATTCTCCGCTCGAAGCTGAAAAAGAGATTCATGATGCTTTGTCGGAGTGGAGAGTAAACGAGTCTCGCGAATTTTTTCAGCTTGATTTGAAAGAAATTATTCATGCGTGCTCTTGCAGCTGTGAATGCCAGGTCGGTGAAAAAGCTGAATATATAGCTATTTACCACGACTTCATCACTTTTGAGAGCCTCAGCAAAATCAATATACCTGAACTTTTTAATGAGATTGGGATTAGCGTCTTCGGCGACAAGCTTGCAGCTGCTGAGCGATTAATTCGAATCGGTGCGGAAACTATTTTCAATATCCGTAGAAAAAGCGGCGTTGTTATCGCTGTGCACGATTCAAATGCGTATGCGATCGAACCCGCTGATGAACAGGCGCTAAAAGAAGCCATGAATGAATATCAGGCTCATAGAGAAGAGCTTGATAGACGTGGAATTTACGGCCCAGAACAACCAGTGGAGTTTTAAATGGCCAGATCGCGAAATATCAAACCCGGCTTTTTCACGAACGACGAGCTTGCAGAATGTCAGCCGCTGGCGCGCATTCTCTTCGCTGGTTTGTGGACTATCGCCGATAAAGAGGGTCGCCTGGATGACCGCCCTAAGAAAATTAAAGCCATGGTGCTGCCTTTTGATGATGTCGATTGTGACGCTTTGTTGCAGCAGTTGCATCAGCACAAATTCATCAACCGTTACCAGGTAAAAGGCGATTCCTACATTCAAGTTTCTAACTGGAAAAAGCATCAGAACCCGCACTGCAAAGAAGCGGCAAGTGAGATACCAGAACCATCTCAGAACCAAAATGGCACCGAACAAGAACAGTGCAATTCAGATGCAAAAGAGGAAAAGGAAGAAGAGGGAAAGCCTCAAGTCATTGAAAATAATGAAGCACAAGAAAAGCACGGTGCTAGTAAGGTGCAAGAACAGGTTAAGAACAGTTTAAATCCTGCTGATTCCCTTAACCTGATTCCTGATTCCCCTATCCCTGATCCTGATTCCTTGGTTAACACCCAAGCCGCTTACGCGTCTTGCGAAGAGGCCAATGCGGATATTCATGAGATATCGAGTCGGTACGCATTCGAGGGCCAAATCGTTCGGCTGAACCACAAGGACTATCAAGCATGGTTAAACCTGTACCCGCTGATAGACCTGAATTACGAACTTCAGAAACTGGATATCGAGTTCACGCATGAGAAGCCAAAAAATTGGTTTATCACTGCCAGCCAGAAGCTGAGTTATCAGAACAAGCAAGCGGCAGTACGCGGCAAACCAGCCGCCAAGCCGGATCTGGACTTCAACAACACTGACTGGGCCTATGAGGTGATTCGATGAAATCTCTTGCAGAGCAGATGCGTAACCACGACCGCGAGCAGATGAGCCGCATGGCTCATAACCTGCCAGAGCAGTACCAGGAACGCGCACCGGTCGAGCAGGTGGCGCAGGTATTCAACAAGCTGTTCAACGAGCTGCGCGCCGCGTTCCCGGCCAGCATGGCGAACTTCCGCACCCAGGACGACCTGAACGAATTCCGCCGTCAGTGGCTACTGGCGTTCCAAGAGAACGGGATCCACTCAATGGCGCAAGTCGATGCCGGTATGCGCATTGCCCGCCGTCAGGAGCGTCCATTCCTGCCGTCGCCGGGCCAGTTTGTCGCCTGGTGCAAACAGAGCGGCGGGGCGCTGGGCATAACCGTTGACCAGGTGATCGCCGAATACTGGGACTGGCGTAACCGTTCGTTCGAATTCACCTCCAGTGAGCATTTCCCCTGGTCGCAGCCGGTCATGTACCACATCTGCGTGGAACTTCGCCACCGCAGCACAGAGCGCCAGTTAACGCATGGTGAGCTGGCACGCGAGGCGGGCGACCTGCTGGACATGTGGGAGAAGCGAGTAACCGAGGGTAAGCCAGTGCCGCCAGTGCGCCGGGCTATTGCCGCACCAGCTGCCGAACACGGTCCAACGCCGATCCAGCTGCTGCTGGCGAAGTACAACCGCAACAAGTCGAACGGGATGGTGTGAGATGACCATAACAATCCGTGAGCAGGTGCTGGCAGCACTGCGCAATAACCCAGGGCTGAGCAACGCCAAACTGGCAGGGCTTATCGGCATGGACACCAAAAAGATATCAGGGACGGTGAGTACGCTGCTGGCTGATGGCCTGATCAGCTGCGAAGGCAAATACGGCCAGCGCCTGTACAGCCTTACCAGTTACGGCATGCGCTTCGCCCCTGACACGATACCGGGCATGAAACAGGGTAAGTCGAAGTTAATTCAGCGGACGGACACGAACGTGATCTGCCAGGAGTGCCGCAACAGTCCGGCGATGAGAAGGGTATTGATGGTTTGGGGGAGGGTAGGGGTATGAGCGAATGGAGTGATTACCGCTGGATGGTTAGGACCATGGCGAAAGATAACGGTGTAACGCTCACCAGCATCGCCAAGCACTGCGGCGTATCGCAACGGAAGCTTAATAAAATTCTGCAAACCGGGCCATCCAAAGAACAGGAAGAGCTCATAGCCGAAGCTCTGGGGTGCGCAGGGTGTGACCTTGCGGAAATCCACAGGCAAATGGGCGAGTTATCAGACAAGTACGGGAGGGCAGGGGTATGAAAATTTACATCGCAGGACCAATGAAGGGTTACGAAAACTACAACCGTCCGATGTTTAACGCAGTAGCACAGCAGATGTTATCAGGTGGTCATGTGGCATTAAATCCGGCCACGCTCCCAGATGGTTTATCTCAGCGTGAGTATATGGACATCTGCCTGGCGATGCTTCGCTGCGCAGACGCCATTCACATGCTGCATGGGTGGCAAGAGTCGGATGGTGCCGTCGCTGAGCATGCCATGGCTAAAAAGCTGGGAATTAAAATTTCTTACCAATTTGAAGGGGCCGCACAATGAGCACTCAAATCAAACCTTGCCCGTTCTGCGGAAGCAAAGACGTAGAGGCATTCGCGCAGTACGAAGAGGATTGCCCTTACCAGTCGGCAATTGTTCGCTGCCATTCTTGCGACGCGCAGTCTGCTCAGATGGTTGGAGCGAACAAAATCAACATGGCGATTGCTGCATGGAATAAACGTGTCGGGGAGGCAGCCCAATGAGCAACATCGACAAACATGCTCTGATTGCAAAAATCAAGAAGCAGACCGAAAGCTTTGACACAGTGGTGTTGCAAGAGGATGAGGCTAACGCGCTGCTGGATGAGCTGGAAGCCGCAGAGAAGCGGATTGCTGAGCTGTCACACCATCTTCAAAGCGCGCACGCCTTTATCGAACATACAGAGGCGTTTGGCTACGAAGCCTCAAACGGGATTCTGTGCTGTGGTGATGCGCAGTGGAATATTGATGCGTCTAAGTCGGCTCTGGTCGCAGCCGGTAAAGGAGAGTGATATGGCTAACTTGCTCGACTTACTCGGCATAGATTCCCGGCGCAGCAGCATGACGCTTGTTGAGTACAAATATGACCCTAAGGAGCGGGAGCGACTTTCAAAGTATCTCGTCAGGCATTCATCCAGCGTTAGCGGTACAACCCTGGAGCAATACATTACCGTTGAGCGAGACCGTTATGGCGCATTCAAACCCGCTGTCGCATTGGACGATTTTCCAGGCGGACTAAGCGACAGGGAATCAATGTTGAAACTGGCTGACTGGCTGCATCGCCTTGGCGTAGCGATTGAAGATGAATGGAGTAACCCATGAGCACTATGACCAAAGAACGCGCAGCACAAATTGCAGCAGGCGGCGGATTTAACTTTGATGAGATTGCGGTGTTGGCGCGTATCGCGCTGGCATCGCTCGAAGCGGAGCCTGTTGGTGAGGTTGTCCTCGGCATGTATGACGATTGCGGATGCCACCCGGATGCAAGGGTGGCGTGCATAGCCGCTGATGGTCAGGCTGACTGGGAGAATTTCAAAGATGGCACTCGGTTATACACCGCCCCGCCAGCGCCGGTATCTGTGCCCGCTGCGATGGAAATGGATGATGACTTTGACAGCGCGTTTGAACACGGAAAAGCTGTCGGCTGGAACGCCTATCGCGCCGCCATGCTTCAGTCGTTCGGTAATTCCGAACAACTCAACTCTCCGGTGATTCAGGATGGTTGGGTGGCTTGCGTTGAGCGGATGCCTTCCGCAGGGGAACAAGTGTTGGCGTACCGTCCAGACGCGCCGGAAAGTAATGATCCATTAATCAAGATGGCAACGTACGTTGGCGGGTCAGCACACGGACACGGCTTTGATTGCTACTGCAAGCCAACCCACTGGATGCCGCTGCCAGCAGCACCGCAGCAGGAGGCATGATGTACGACAATTACACCATCAACCGCTGCGACGCCATGGAGTGGCTTGCAGAGCATTACCCAACCTTCCCGGACAGGATGCCAGATGTGCCGCTTAAGGCCGACTGGTGTAGCGCCAGCCTGTTCAGAGGGTGGAGTTTCGTTATCTTGCTCGATGGTTCACTGGTCTTTGCTGACTGCCTGTCACCTCCCATCCGGGCAGAAGACATGGCTGGCTTCAAACTGCCTGAGTTGACATAGCTACCATACAAGCGATATGGGGATTCACATATCGACCCGCCCAGGGCCTCTTCGGAGGCCTTTCTCTTTAGTTGATTTTGTTGAATCAACCGTCCATACTTTCTTTGCTGACGGCCTGAACACCCATTGGCGACTTCTGCGCATTTAAGGGGACTTAAATGCGACCACAATCTGAACTCCTCACCTTGTCACAGATGCAGAAATGCACCTGCGATTTTCTGCATTCTGCGGTTTCCGTTAAGGAGGCCGTATGACCCTGCCAGTAGACGGGATCAAACTCCATCGCGGTAACTTCGCGGCCATCGGCCAGCAGATTCAGACATTGCTGGATGCCGGGCAATGCTTACGCCTTCAGGTTAAGCCATGGCGAGAGAAGCGCAGCCTGTCGCAGAACGCTCTCAGCCACATGTGGTACACGGAAATCAGCGACTATCTCATCGCACGCGGCAAGACCTTCGCTACGCCTGAGTGGGTCAAAGACGCGATGAAGCACACCTATCTCGGCTACGAAAGCAAGGACAGGGTAGACGTCGTGTCCGGAGAGGTAACCACGGTCCAATCCCTCCGCCATACGTCAGAGCTGGAAACGGGCGAAATGTACATCTTCCTGTGCAAGGTCGAAGCCTGGGCGATGAATATCGGCTGCCACCTGACCATCCCTTCCGACTCCCAATACCAGAAATTGAGGGAGGCCCAAGATGCATAACTGGAGCGATATATTTTCCATTGTTGATGGAAATCTTGTGTGGGCCATAAAGCCAGCTAACAGGGTAAAAATTGGTGACGTTGCAGGATGCCTTAGCGATGGCTACAGAAGGTTTGAATACTCTGGCTGTCAATACCTGGCACATAGAATTGTATGGGAAATGATAAACGGCCCAATTCCGGAAGGAATGGAGGTTGACCACATAAATCACGTCCGCGCAGACAATCGGATTGAAAACCTTAGGCTGATAAGCCAGTCGGATAATACCCGTAACAAATCGCTGCCCAGCACCAATACGTCAGGTGAGATTGGTATCCATTGGAATAAAAAACTAAGCAAGTGGCATGTCCAAATCAACGCCAACGGAAAAAGAAAGTTCGTGGGTGTTTACGAGAGCATGGAAGAAGCAAAGCAATCTCGCGACAAGGCAAAGGCTAAGCATGGTTACCATGCCAATCACGGACTGCCCAATAGTCATTGCTACCAGCAACTGCGCGATAAGCAGGAGGCCTGATGTCTACTCCACTTTCCCGCGTCATCACAAACGAAATCTTCCGCGTTCCGGCGCGCCGCCAGCGCAAGCCCGCGATTAAGCCCTCCGACATCCCGACTATGAAAGGCTACACCGCCCGCCTGGTAGATCAGAAATGGCTGCGTCTCGCGACGAGGAGGAAACGTGCGTAAACCATCCCGCCGCAAGTGCAAAGTGTGTGGTGAATACTTCGTGCCTAAATTCCACGACATCCGGATCCGCTGGTGCTGCCCGGAGCACGGCGCAATCCTCGCAATGGAAGAACGTGAAAAGGAGAAGGTGAAAGCCGCCGCTAAGCGCATCAAAGAGCAGAAAGAGGCCGAGAAGGTAGGTCGCCAACGGCGCAAGGCCAAGCGCGAGTCACTCAAGTCTAAATCTCAGTGGGATAAAGAGGCTCAATCAGCTTTCAATCGCTACATCCGGATCCGTGATGAAGGTAAGCCATGTGTCAGTTGTGGCAATCCACTCATCGGCAAAAGTAATTACCTGACTGGCAGCGCCATTGACGCCAGCCATTACCGCTCACGCGGCGCTGCCTCACACCTCAAATTCAACGTGTTTAACGTCCACTCCGCTTGCACCCGCTGTAACCGGCAGTTGAGCGGCAATGCCGTCGAGTACCGGATCCGACTGATTGAGCGTATTGGCCTGGAGCGTGTCGAGCGCCTTGAGGCTGACTATTCCCCACGCCGGTTTGACGTTACCTACTTGAAGCGTGTGAAAGCAATTTTTTCCCGCAGGGCCAATGCACTGATGAAGCGCCGTCAAAAATTACAGGAGAGTGCAGCATGAAATGCAAAGTTGAAGGTTGTGATCGTGAATGCAAACACTACCCAGGAAAGGGTATCTGTCAAATGCACTACTTCCGAATGATGCGCTACGGGACTTACGAACTCACAAAAAACGGTAAAGGGAAATTCAGGCATAAAAATGCGAAGGGATATCAAATGCTCAAAATTCCGGATCACCCACTATCAATGGCGAATGGTTGCGTATATGAGCACCGAAAAGTTGTTTACGACCGCTATGGAGAAACACTTCCACCATGCGAAAAATGCGGCAAGAAGGTCACATGGAAAACCGCGCATATTGATCACATTGATGAGGTTGTTGATAACAACGCGGACTCAAATCTTAGAGTTCTTTGCCGGGCGTGTAATGTCATGCGATCTCGAGTGCATATCCCTGAGCACACCAAAAAAGGTCGATCCCGGATAACCTTTGATGGCGTAACTAAAACCGCATCTGAATGGTCTAGAGACCCACGAGTAAACCTTTCCCCTACAACTATTCTGTGGCGAATAAAAAATGGAATGGACGCTGAGACAGCTCTCTTTAGCCCCAAGGCTACTCATCGCCACACAAAGGCTAAAACAGTTACTCCGATTTATGGCGAGTATCAGGGGCCAAAGAATGGTCAGGAGGCCGCATGAACCACACCGACTTCCTCCGGTACCAGGCCGAAAGCGTTAAGCGCGCCAACCTGCCACCAGTAGCAAAGCACAGCCAGACTAAAACCAATCAGCCACAGAAGGAAGCCGCGTAATGAGAAAGCTCACACCAATTTACACCATGGTTAACTTTGTCGATGACGCCCATTTCCGGCGTGTCTGGAAGCATCCTAAGAAGACCATCACAACCAAGCAACGAGCCTGGGTGCAGTACATGATGTCAGTGTGGGGCAGAATTAATCGCGGCGATGACTCACCAGCTGGCGCTGTTAACGTTATTGGCCGCCTGATGATCCGGACTCAATGGAATCCTGATATGGGTGGACACATCGAGAGAATGGTCAACTGGCTTTATAGCGACGAGGGGGGGGCGCTGAGAGGTGAGGAACTCTATAAGAAAGCTCGCGAACTGGTCATCCCTCAATCCTCTACCAGCAACATCATCGCTCTCGCCAAAGAATCAGATGATGCAGCGTTCGTTGAAAAGGTGATGGTCAAGTTATTCCACCGTGAAAGCCCAGTCCGCGATTACGCCATTAAACGATACTGCGAACGCAACTGCACGCAAGATATCGCCAGGAAGATGCACCTGATCACCGGATTAGATATCCAGGCTTGCCGCCGCCGGGTTGTCTGGTGTGAAAAAGTCTTTGAGGCAGAAGTTTTCTATGCAATGAAGCGAGAAATAGAGAATGAGATTTCTCTAATTGCTGCCTAAATGAAAAATATTTCTCAAATAACTTGATTTGGCGAAATGGAAGTGTATATTTTGATGTATGCTCGGTCGTAACAGCGAAAGAGCCAGCAGTAAACAAATTACGAAGTAGAAAACGCCCTGGGTTAATAGCTCGGGGCTTTTTCGTATCTGCACAACGGAAATCGCTTTGAGTATGTGACGGCATCCCGGTAAGACCAGGCACATTTCCCTGGCGCGGCAAAGCGATCCCCGTTGTGGTGAAAGCAGGCGCCGATGTGCCGGGACACAAGTGGAGTAACAACGAAACGACGTCGGCGAGTTCCCGGCCGCCACAAACCAAACCCACTACCTGGGACCCTTCGGCCAGAGAGCCGACATTGCCTTACCCTCATCTTCCCGGCCTGTCGCCGGGTTTTTTATTTGCGATGTCCGGTCGTTGTTTCCTGGCATCCTTCCACTCTACACAAACAGCACCCCGTTCTTTCGGAGGTGATATGGCTAAACGTATGCAAGATAAAGAGAGCATTGCCGGTCTTTCCTGGATCGTCGTCCTTGTGCTCGCCTGTTGGGGCGGCCTTGTGCGTTACCTGATCGACGTTAAACAGAACAAAGCGACCTGGAGTTGGATCAATGCGCTGGCTCAGATAGCCGTTTCTGGCTTTACCGGCGTGATTGGTGGACTTGTCAGCGTAGAAAGTGGCCTGAGCCTTTATATGATTCTGGCGGCAGCTGGAGTTAGTGGCGCCATGGGTTCTGTTGCGCTGACTTATTTCTGGGAACGCCTGACGGGGATGAAAAATGCAAACCAATAACTTCAAATTCTCACAGCGCAGCGAGAACAACCTTAAAGGCGTAAATCCTGACCTGGTGAAAGTGATCCGCCGGGCGCTGGAAATCACACCGGTAGACTTCATCGTCATCGAAGGGCTGAGAACGCAGGCCCGGCAGAAAGAGATGGTCGCCACCGGTAAATCTCAGACGATGAACAGCCGTCACCTGACCGGTCATGCGGTCGACATCATCCCGGTTAACACCACCTGGAAGATTGAAGAGTTCAAGCCTTTGCTCAAAGCGGTTAAGCAGGCAGCTGACGAACAGGGCCTGAAACTCCGCTTCGGCATCAACTGGAAGAATGACCCGGCGCTGCCTATCGAAACCAAATTCATCGACGCGCCTCACGTTGAGATCCCCGCATGAACATCAGCCTGAAGTCGCTGATAGTGCCAGGCGTGATTCTCCTGCTGGCGCTGGCATCGTGGTTATCGTATTCCAGCTATAAGGGAGAGAAGAAACGCGCTGACGACGCTGAGCAAAGCCTGTCACTGGCAAACGCCACCATCACCGACATGCAAACCCGTCAGCGTGATGTCGCTGCACTGGATGCCAAATACACGAAGGAATTGTCCGATGCGAAAAAAACCATTAACGATTTGCGTCGGGATGTCGATTCTGGCGCTAAACGGCTGCGCATCGCCGCAACCTGCCCTGGAGTGTCAAAAGCCACCTCCGCCACCGGCGTGGATGATGCAGGAACCCCCGAACTTACTCCAGACGCTCGACGGAATTATTTCGATCACCGGGACGGAATCGCAACCGCTGACAAAATGATTCTCGGCATGCAGGACTACATCAAAGAGCAGTGCTTAAAGTGAGGTAATCATGGTATTAGAAGGCAGTCAAAACCCATCCAAGTTCCGTGACGAATGGGATAAGCAGACCCAGGGGAAATAGAGCCTCATCCCTGAGGTTCTGACACAGTCTCTCCTCTGGACTTTAACCGTAGCAAATTCTCACAGCCTCGCATCCGCGGGGCTTTTTTATGCGCATCTCACGCGCACATCAACGAGAGCTTTTCAGTAAGCGAGCCTGAGAAAAGCCGTTATAGGTGGCGACCTCTCTCGGGCGGCTTTTCTGTGAGACAGGCTCACTTTCTAAAAGGTAAAGACGCTATGAATAATCCGTCAGTTATTCCGGCCTTCGACTTCCGCGAAATGGTCACGACCCTCGACAACAAGATAATCACCACATCACTCAAGGTGGCGGATTACTTTGGCAAGCGACACAAAGACGTTTTGCGTGCCATACGTAACCTGAAATGCTCCGATGACTTCACCCAGCGCAATTTTGCGCCCATTGATTTCATTGATAAAAATGGCGATGTTCAGCCTATGTATAACATCACCCGTGACGGATGCATGATGCTCGTGATGGGGTTCACTGGCAAAACAGCTGCCGCAGTAAAGGAGTGTTACATCAATGCCTTTAACTGGATGGCCGAGCAGCTAAACCGGCGCATGGCGATGGGTGAAGAATTGCAGCATCGCTACGCCATCAAAGAAACGCGCTCAAAGCTGAAAGGCACGATCGGAAGCCGTTTGATGAACGAGCGGAAGAAAGAAAAGCGAGTTCTGGAACTCGAGCATGAGCACATCATGCAGGTGACGCAACCAGAACTTTTGGCTGGTAACTATTTTAAACCGTAAATGGAATAGTTAAATGGTGTAACATTATCTCTCTTGATAAGGAGGGTTAATGTCCGGATCACTATCAACCTCAGTTATATCCTTCCCATGGCGAGATATTATTACGCCAATCGTAGGGCTTGTTGGTGCATTTGGCGGGGCGCTTCTTGCCAATCATTTCGCCGATGAAAGATGGCAGAAACAAGTCCAATATGAGGCGAGTAAGGAATCTTCGAAAGTTGTCAGGGATAAAGGTGAGGAGTTATACACTCTCTGCTGTCGCTGGGAGAAGATGCTGTTTCTGATCCAAATGGCTCAGATAAGGTATATCAAGAGCCAGCGTGAGTGGGATGGATTCAATGATTACATCAATACTATATCGCTCGGCCCTGGAGTTTTTGATCGTTTAGAATCCTTGTTGCACATCTATTTTTATGAGCTTACCCCGCGCATTGGATTGATTCAGTCTGAGATGAAAAAATGCAATGAACTCTACGAAAAGTACCGTAGGGGTTTAATCACCGATGTCGAAGAAAGCTCAAGGATTATTAACCAGTCCTCAATAGATTTAGAAGAGCATATGCTAATCATGAAAGAACACATTAGAAATAAGCTGAAGATTTGATTTAACCGCCTCCGGGCGGTTTTTTATTGCCATCACCATGGGCAGACCCATCGTAATGGCTTTATGCAAAAGCTCTGGCGCTGGTATGTAATTACTTTGCTAGTAATGCCTCGGCTATGTAATCCCAACGGTCAAGATACTGCCCCTCATCAGCTTTGCTTATTTTGAATAGGGGGGCACTGTGATGCCAGGTGGCATGGCTGGCGACTACTTCGCTCGGAACGATGAAAACTTCGGGAAAGGTTTTATTGGCTATATCTTCAGACATATTGCAGAACACGTAAAAGAAATCAGGAGAGGCAGCAGGCATGTGCTTGCCGACCATCCATTGACGTGGCTGGCTTCTTGCCCAAGAGCCTTTAACCTGAATACTGATACTCTTTGAACCGTCAATAGTGGCAATTATATCTACAGCGCTAGAACCACTCGTTGTTAGTGCTGCGGATATTCCCAGGCGTGACAGCATATAGGCAATGAAGTATTCACCTGCATCCCCAGCGCTTTTAGAAGAGCGTTTAACAATTTCTGACATACTCAATCCTTTGGAATAAAACATGGCACTCACCGACAAACAAGAAATGTTCTGTCGCGAGTACCTCATCGATTTAAACGCCACGCAGGCGGCTATTCGGGCGGGGTACAGCGTCAAAACTGCAAACCGTATAGCTGCTCAAATATTGTCAAAACTTGACATCCAGAACAGGATCGTTGAACTCAAAACGAAGCGCAACGAGGACGTAGGAATTGATGCTGATTATGTGCTCCGGCGCTTGGTTGAGATCGACCAGATGGACGTTCTGGACATCCTTAACGACGACGGAAGCCTAAAGGCGATCAGCATGTGGCCTAAGTCATGGCGAACAACGCTTACAGGATTGGATATCAGCACCACCATTCAGAACTTCGACGAGGAGACGACGGAAACCATCCTCAAGAAGATTAAGTGGCCTGACAAAGTTAAAAATCTCGAACTGCTTGGCAAGCATGTACGTGTACAGGCATTCAAAGAGCAGGTGGAGCAGAAGGTCACTGCAACCCACAGCATTATGCCGGTACCGTCCTGCGATAACGTAGACGACTGGGAAGCAGCAGCGCAGAAGCAACAGAGCGAGGTTCTGGGTGGATGAATTACAAAGCCGTCTGGAAACCTCTGCCGGGATCGCAATCGCTCTCCCTGAGCTGCCCGTGTAACGAGATCCTCTACGAGGGCACGCGTGGGCCGGGCAAGACCGCTGCTCAGCTGGCGCGCTTTCGTCGCTTAGTTGGTTTGGGCTACGGCTCGTTCTGGCGCGGTGTCATTTTCGATACCGAGTATAAAAACCTCACCGACATCATCACCCAGTCGAAGCGTATGTATCGCCTATTTAATGACGGTGCGCG
>NZ_JBMKIA010000051.1:0-16198 GCF_049238215.1 Enterobacter cloacae complex sp. IR5441 | reverse complement strand
TAGGTGGGCCAGTTGGTGATTTTGAACTTTTGCTTTGCCACGGAACGGTCTGCGTTGTCGGGAAGATGCGTGATCTGATCCTTCAACTCAGCAAAAGTTCGATTTATTCAACAAAGCCATGCACCTGAAGAAAGTGGGCTTTCAGATGGTATAGAGGTATCGCTTCCCTCATTTTCAATCTTCACACCAAAGCAGGCATGTTCCTTTTGTACAAGGAAGGTTTCTTTTACAGAAACAGAATCCTGCTTTGAATTATCTAATTGTAGAGGTGTTAAATACTCCTTAAACTTTTGATCTAAGACATTCTCTAGCAATACATTAATAGGAGGCTTAGGTTCAGTATCTATAGTATTTCCATCATTCAGAAACCTATTAAGATCTGCAAGTGTTAATCTTTCGTTTAAACCATTTATAAAATTTGCCAAGTCAGGAAATAAATTATTTAATACCAACCCGGTACTAATAGCCGACCTAATTAAATCCAGTTGGTCACCCCTATGACAAAGTTCTGTTTTTTTCAAGAAACTATAAACATAGGGTGCTTTTCTTTCGGATATCCAGAAAGACCGGATCTGAATCCGGTCGTTATCTGCCTTATTTGAGATAGGGTATTTAGCCATGTTCTAGCTCATTATTCTGAATAAATAGTATCAGCAATTGCCAAAGATAATGCGAACTGCGGATTGTCTACCATGATAACTTTAGCCGTTTCAAAATGTTTACGAATAGCTGTTTCGATGAGATATGAACCTCCCCCAACAAGGAAAACATTATGAGGCCTCTCTTCGACTTGTGTAACCGCTCTGATTACTTTACTTTGCAACTTCTGTACCGCAGAGTTTACCGCATCAAAAACACCGTCACGCTTGTCCTCTGCAACCTTCAAAGCTGATTTATCATGACGATTATCAACAAGATGATGAATGTAAGCATTACTCGTATTCAGTTTCTCAGATTCAAGATACCTGCTGATCTCATCGTAAACAATAGAACAACCAATACGGTCAAAACCTTTTACTTTCGAAATCTGTTCTAATTGCCCAGTAATACTTGCAACATCAAGAGTAGTACCACCAAGATCAATTACCAAACTTGATTCAAATGAAGCAATATCCTCAATTTCATCTGCCCGGGTCACAGCTGGTAAAGATTCAGGGAAAACAGTCACAGACAAAACGTTAAAAGAATAGCGTTTACCGTCAAGATAACGCTCTACTGGTTTCATCAGATTATCTTTTTTTCTCTGAATATTTTCAATATTCGTTTCCCCTAAAGCAGTATAGAACTGGCTAAGTGGTAAAGTAACAAAGAGGTGAACATCCTGAGGAACTAAACCAGAAGCATGAAGTGCATGGTGAACATTTAACCGGCTAATTTCATCGTATTGGTGAGATACATCAGTCGATTCCAGTGAGTTACTAGATTCGCTGTGATGCGAAAACCTTTCCAGCCCATCAATAAGATAGTTAAAAGGATTGAGACCCTCATGGCGAACACGGAAATCTGGAACAAAACTATTTTGTGTAAGCAAGGGAACTAATTCGTTTCTTTCATTAAGACAAACCAGTTTTGCAGCTTTACTTCCATCATCGACAACGATTTTTAAAGCTTCAGTGATATCCTGCACTGATGGTGAAACAGGACTTTCAGATTTTAATAGTTCAGCCATAAAAACTCTCTTTTATTAATAGGACCATATTAGATATTAACTTTATACATTAATGGTGACCTATTATCAACATTAACACTATTAAAAAAATACGTAAGTCTATGTTATTTCAGCATCCTTCCATTTTAAATACCTTACCGTTAAATTTCCTGTATTCATGTATTAACCATGTTTATAAAGGAGCCAATTATAATCAGAAAGTTACTTTGCATCCTAAGTATGAACTGTTTGAGAGCCAGGACTGGGGCCTTTACCTGTAAGTAACAAAGGTCCTTAGGCTTAGAATCCAAAATGACGCCTTTTTGTAAAAAAATCATAGTTCGAAATACCGTATCATCGATGTAAACATACGTAGAGGAATTTATGGCAGCTGAGCACGTCCAAACTATAGACCTTACAAACTTCTCCGGAAGGATTTTCTTTCTGGCAGATCCTCATGGACATTACTCTGCGCTGTGCAACTTGATCCAATCAGTTACAAAGCCAGAAGAAGAGATAGTAATTTTCTCTACTGGAAATTTGTTTGACTATGGGCCGGAACCCATAGAATTGATGAAGGCGATAAACAGTGGCTTTTTCGATGGACGTTTTGTGAGGCATTTCTCAGCTGCCGGAGCCGGAGAAGAAATGTTAAAAAAATTGTTACCATTAAACAAAGACCGGAGAACATTTTACCCCAGCACATACCTCAATGAGAGATGGTGTGTAATGGGCGGAAAGTGGCATAAAGCTGTGAATCGTTACTATTTAGAGGAAGAGGTAAAAAAACTTCTTAATACCCAGCTTGGTACGATGATGCAGATTTTACTAAAAGGCGATATAAAAATTGGGGTTTGCCATTCTGATTACGCCCCTATCCGCACATCATTCACTGATACTTATAATGCGCTTCAAGCATTCAACTATGCCAATGTGAATATTTTTCAGAGCCAGTTTCTATTCGGTATGGACCATGCCGTAATACCAATGATGATAAATGACGTCAACCTTATGGTCCTAGGTAGGAATCCTGTAAACAGCATTCGAAAAGCCCATGGTCGTACTCAAAACAATCTTCCAGTACTGATCGGTAATTGTTTGCATATAAATACTGGATCACTCTATATGTCAAAATTAGAAGACCAGGTAATAGTTGCTCCGGGTATACCGCAAACTGACTCACCAGCACTTACATTAGTAGAAATAATCATGAAGAACAATCCAGTTTTATTGTGTCATCAGCTAATACAAACAACAAACAAGTTTTATTCACTTAAAACCTATCCTTTAGAACTCGATTCGATTGAAAACAACATTGAGGTAACAAGATGAAGATAAATTGGAAGATTATCTCAATTTCAACATTACTTTTGCATCTTCACGCAGCAGCTGCACCACATCAAGAGAAAGAGCATAGAAAAGATGCTTTTTCTTCTGCCGCACAGAAAAGTGATTCACTTATATCTGCTAAAGCGGAGCTTATAAACGGAAGGTGGTTTATAAATGGTAAATATAGGCCTGTTCTAAAGACCAGCATGACCAAAACCAATTTCTTAGAAATCATGAATGTTTCAAATAAAGAATCACTTTTTATTGTGATACCAAAACTTGAGTATAATATCATTGCCAAAAATAAAATCTTACTAAATGAAAAAATTGCATTAAGCGAAGGCACATCCGGAAAAAGCATTGTTTGGGTCGAGCCAAAATCAAGTCTAACTATATCGTTTATAAATGACCTTGCTAATACGCCCCTTCAGGCTATCGTTTCGATCACAAGAAACAACAAAGATATAATTGCCATCTTTGGACCGGATCAGGGTAAAGGGTTTACTCTTCCCGGAAATACGTCTAATGATCAAGTGTCCGTTCCTGACTATTCTGACCTAAATATAAAAAAACTTAACATACCTCAAAGTGTTGGTAATCCAGTAACCATCAATCCTAAAGAGAAGAATTACCTCTTAGTTGGACAAGGAAAATATGAAATCTTATCTCTTCCTAAATATCAACATTTAGTATTTTCTGAACCCGTTTATATTGAGAAAAGAAAAAATATCCTCGGTGGTTATGGTTATTGGACGAAAGAAACAATTCTCTACCCCGGTGAATCATTATCTTTTATAACGAGCGCCAAAAACAATCTAAGGAAGCGGGATGATTAAAGTTATCACACTTTTATTGTTTGCATTACTGACTGGTTGTCAGTCAGTAGAAAGTAAAATCGAAGAACTCCCGACAGTTGGTTTTGACCCTATTCTATACAATAAAAGTGAGGCCTTTACTGACGGAAAAGTTACTTTACGTGTCGAAAGTTCAGGAACTGATGTTTGGCTTGTCGCCAAGAATGGAACCAGAAGTTTTATTGAGCTTTCAGGCCTAACGCTAGGTGGTAGTCGTTGTGCTTACAATGCCCGTAGTAAGCAACTTTTGCCCCCAGGCAGCGTAAGCACATTCGTAGTTCCTACGGTTGGAATGCTTGGACTTTGCTTCAACAATGAAGATCAACTTATGTTTATTAACCGTGCTTTTAGCAGAATCTCTCCCAAAGCAAAAGGAAAAGATTCGCTTTCGCTTTTATTTTCTGTTAGTTACGATTTTCCCGGAAAAGCGGACCTAATTACTAACCACGATTTTCAAGAGTTATATCTTTTATTTTTGAATGAGGATAATCTATGAAACAAACATTAATTGTTATTTTAATATGTTTTTGTCACACGGCTTTAGCATATCCATACCGTATCTATACTGTCCCGGAAGGGGCATTAGTAAAAAACATACTAACTAATGAATATCTAGGAAAAACCCCTGTGGTTGTGGACGTGAGCAATACCGAAGCTGGTTCTACTTTTGGGATTTCATTATTTAGACATGAAAATGTTGCTATAAAGATTTTTACAGTAATGCCTTCAGCAGAAAATAATTTTGCTGTTTCTGGACCTGACGTTGCAACTATGTCATTGCCGGGAAAAGCACCTTTAAACGTAGTAAATGATGGGAATGGCGCTTCTGTTCATATAGAACTAAGACCTTATATGTCTGAACCTGCGCACACCCCATATTAATATAACAAGAAATTAAAAATATAAATCATATGAACTGCATCATAAAGATGCAGTTCAATATTTATTCTGATACTTTTAATTTTTCTTTTATGAACTCCTCTAGTTCCTTAATAAAACCCGCATTTATCCTATTGAATTCAAAGCGAATTTTTCTACCAGTATTGTTTTTACTGATTCTTGCATACTTATCTTTGTTATCAAAAGTAATAAGATCACTTGTTTCCCATTTTGTGGAATAAGTTTTTTCACAAACACTTTCCACAGATTGTGTGATTTTTTCCATTACAACTTTTTGAGCAACCTGGAGATCTCCAATGTCTAAATCTTTTGTTTCCTCTTTAACATTATCTATTACTTCATCTAAAGGAAATAGATTTTTTTGCACATATTTCTGTAAACGAGACAAGCGACTATAATAGGAGTTCGGGATTCCTTCATAATCCGGGAATAAAGAGATCAATGTTTCGTCAATACGGGCCGCCTGGATTCTTTTGGCTACCGATACATGACTAATCCCAAGATATGCTGCGAGTTCTTCATTAGTAGAAAATCCTTTTTCTTCCATTTTTTTGATAAATTGAAACCCAACTTCTCTATATGAAAATTTTCGAGATGTTTGTGCTGCGGATATAATTGAATTTATATCATCTTCGGTTAGTTCATCCGGAAGAACCCACAGGGGGAGATCCTTTTCTGCCTTTATACAGCAGAAACGTCTGCGACTTCCTTCTATTAATAAATAAACCCCATCTCTTTTTACAGCGATCCCTTCGGTATCGACCCCTCTTTCTTCAATCTGCTTAAGAATATCTCTAACAGAATAATCTGTAAGGGCTTCTTGATTTCGTGGGTTCGCTGGATGGACTAAGGTCTCCTTCTCCACTCTCTGGGCTGGAACAATCACATGTTCCGCTTCAAGTCTCCGGCCCTTATGAAGAGTGAATAACTTTTTTATGCGAGGTGCTGTTTTCAAACCCGCAAGACCTGAACGGTGACCGACTTCTGTCCGCTTTGGTGCGTTTAAATATCGAGATTTATCATTCCCGATATGTTGCTCATCGCTCATGCGTTAACTCCTTGCTTAGCTGAAAAACTTTTTATTTCATTTATAAATTGCTGATATACCTGTAATACAGATTCTTCTGCGACATCAAGCTGCTTTGCGGAACAAAGTTCCTCTGATTTTTTGATATCAAGCACTGTACGCCCTTTGGAAGCAGCTGCCTTAAATGCTTCAGAATTTTTTATGTTAGCGGACATCAAAAGGTCCTGAACAGTTCTGATTAATTTATCCAAAACTATTCTTTCATATGGACTTTTGTCATCTACATTGACAGCAAGAACTTTGAACCATTTTAAATTGTCGCCCTTACTTGGTGATTGTTTAAACCTTTCACTTATTGTAAGCATGAAGTCTGTAGTAGAGGCGTAATCATATTCACGTGGTGACACTGCGACAAGAATCCCATCGGCCGCTTCGTCAGCAGCCCAGATCAAAGGTGAATCTTCAGGTGGAGTGTCTATAATAATCAAATCATAGTTCTGCTTCAGTACCGGTAAGATAACTTCCTTGAAACGTAGTAACAAAGACGTACGTTCTTCTCTAGAACATTGCCAGTATTTATCTTTAAAACGAGCATCTGTCGGAAAAGCCGTTATTACGTCCAAGTTTGGCAGATGCGTTGAAAAAGGCATATTAGTGATGATTTCTTCTTCAGAGAATCCTGAATCTAAATATTTTTTATACTCAGAATTTTCTTCATAAATTCCAAGGATTGCATCAATTGCTGTAAGGAAGACATCATCTTCTGAGACACTTTGAATCATGCTGCTTCCAATCGAACCTTGTGGGTCCCATTCGATCATTAATACACGTGCATTGAGTTGTAGATCTAAAGCAGCTGCTACTGCTAAAGCTACAGATGTAGTGCTTTTCCCTGTACCGCCTTTATGATTCTGAGTAACAATAGCTCTGCTAAAGTAATGATCGCGGTACTTGGGATAACCCAGGGCATCCATTATTTTTTGAACATCCCAGCGGGTGTAAAGATGATTTTTGTTTTGATAAATAGGTGCACCAACAAGTTCTTTTTCTTCTAAGTCCGAAAGTATTTTATTGAACGTTACTCGTGACTTCCCAAAAAAATCAGAGAGATTTTTTTTATTCAAACAGTGGTTATAGATCAGTCTATCAACACCATCAACACTATCATCAGAAACAGATACTCTTGATGAAGCCATCAGAGATTCCTTTAGAGAAATCTGCTCGCTTTTCATGCGCTGACCAACGAGGGCGATCTTTTCAAGTAAATTCATGGTTATGACCTTTTTGCACTGAAAACCGACTTTTACGCATATATGTAAACTTTACGTATAATGCGTCCATTTCCTTGTTATGCGTACAATTCTATCCTTAGTTTCAATCTTAAGCTAATGTTTGTTTACTTTTTTATGATTTTTTGTGAGCTTAACTTGCAGATGTGAGCTCAGACTCTCTAGTCCATACCTAATGCACAACCTGTTTAAACCACGATTCTTGTCTCCTTCTCTACGCTTTGAAGTTAAGAGCTCCATTAATGAATCTTCACGCCTACCCTATTTCTTGCTTAGACCCTAAAATCTATCTCACCGGTGTGCTGATATACGTTTCCTAACTGTGAACCGTTGTCGTCAGTCCAGTCTAAAGATATGAGGTGTTAATCTCTTGAGGAGGCACACTACGAATTATGGGAGCAGAGTTAGCAACCTCACCCCGAAATGAAACCCAACTTAAGGAGGCAACCCCAGTGTGGAGATTAAGGGGGTTAAATCTGCCAGCGGCTGACAGTGTCCCAGCTGCTGCTCAGTCACACCACGCCCTGATTTAATCCCCTGCCCGGTATTGTAATGACCGAAAAAAACCCGTGCACTGGTGTCGGCAGACCGGCATGCATGAATATGACGTTAATCTGTATCAGCAGGCACTTTTCGCATAATGGGAGCAAGTGATAGCAACGCCGCCCAGAACGGAATGCCAACATCAGGACTGAACCCAAGTTTGGCGATTAAGGGGGTTAAATTTGCAAGCGGATGACAGTGCCCCCAGCTGCTGCTCAGTCACACCACGCTTGATTAAATCTCTCGCCAGGTCTTGTTTTGACCGAAAATAGCCCAAGCACTGATGTCGGCAGACCGGCATATAGGAATATGACGTTAATCTGTATCAGCAGGTACATTTCGCATTATGTGAGCAAGTGATAGCAACCCAGCCCGGAACTGAAGGCCAGCATGAGGACAGAACCCCAGTTTGGCGATTAAGGGGGTTAAATCTCACAGCGGCTGACAGTGCCTTCAGATGCTGCTCAGGCATACTACTCTCCCTGATATAATCTCCCATATGTTCTTGAGATCGTCGGAAATCGCCCATGCACCGGTGTCGGCAGACCGGTATGCAGTAATGTGAATTTAATCTGCATCATCAAGCACATTTCGTATTATGGAAGTAAGTGTTAGTAAACCAAAGCCCGCCCAGAACGGAAGGTCAACATCAGAACAGAATCCCAGTTTGGCGATTAAGGGTGTTAAATCTGCAAGCTGCTGACAGTGCCCCAGTTGCTGCTCAGTCACACCACGCCCTGATAGAATCTCCTGCCCGGAAATGTGATGACCGAAAAAAGCCCGTGCACTGGTGTCGGCAGACCGGCACGCAGGAATATGACGTTAATCTGTATCAGGAGGCACATTTCGCATTATGGGAGCAAGCGATAGCAACCCAAGCCCAGAACTGAAGGCCAGCATCAGGACAGAACCCCAGTATGGCGATTAAGGGGGTTAAATCCGCCAGTGGCAATAAGATCCCGAGCGGTGTTTAAGAAATATTTCCCGAAGGACAATCTTCCGCTCGTACGATGAATATAGTGTTCAACCCGGGAGAGGGATCACTTAACCTGCTTAGCCTAAATCTTACGTCATTCTCTAAACGGAGTTTAAGCTTAATGGTCCTGAGAAAGTTAAAAGGACTACCCATAATGACGGTTTGAGATGGCGAATAAGGGTTTTTTCTGCCAGCGGCTGACATTGCCCCAGCTTCTGCTCAGTCACACCACGCCTGATTAAATCTTCCGCCAGGTCTTGTTATGACCGAAAATTGTCCGTGCACTAGAGTCGTAAGACCTGCATACAGGAATGAGGCGTAAATCTTTATCAGGTGGCAAGGTTCGCATCATGGGAGCAAGGGTCTTGAACTGGAGGTTAACATCATAAAATCCCAGATTGGCGATTAAGGGTGTTAAATCTGACAGCGACTGAAAGTGCCTTCAGATGCTGCTCAGGTATATTACACCCTGAAAAAATCAAGCATCTGTGCTTGCGAATATCGGAAAAGGCCATGCACCGGTGTCGGCAGACCGGCATGGGCAATGAGACGTTAATCTGTATCAGCTGGCGCATTTCGTATCATGGGAACAAGTGTTAGCAACCCTCTCCAGGACGGAAGGACACTATCAGGACTGATCCCAGTTTGGCGATTAAGGGGGTTAAATCTGCCAGCGGCTGACAGTGCCTTCTGATGCTGCTCAGACATACTATGCACAGATATAATCACCCGTCCGTCCTTGTGATTATCGGAAAAGGCCATGCACCGGAGTCGGCAGACCGGTATGCAGTGATGTGACTTTAATCTTTATCAGCAGGCGCATTTCGTATTAAGGGAGCAAGTGTTAGCAACCCTGCCCAGGACGGAAGGACACTATCAGGACTGAACGCCAGTTTGGCGATTAAGGGGGTTAAATCTGCCAGTGGCTGACAGTGCCTTCTGATGCTGCTCAGACATACTATGCACAGATATAATCACCCGTCCGTCCTTGTGATTATCGGAAAAGGCCATGCACCGGAGTCGGCAAACCGGTATGCAGTGATGTGACTTTAATCTTTATCAGCAGGCGCATTTCGTATTAAGGGAGCCAGTGTTAGCAACCCTGCCCAGGACGGAAGGACACTATCAGGACTGAACGCCAGTTTGGCGATTAAGGGGGTTAAATCTGCAAGCGGATGACAGTGCCCCAGCTGCTGCTCAGTCACACCACGTCCTGATAAAATCTCCTGCCCGGTAATGTGATGACCGAAAAAAGCCCGTGCACTGGTGTCGGCAGACCGGCACGCAGGAATATGACGTTAATCTGTATCAGCAGGTACATCTCGCATTAGGGAGCAAGTGATAGCAACCCCGCCCAGAACTGAAGGCCAGCATGAGGACAGAACCCCAGTTTGGCGATTAAGGGGGTTAAATCCGGCAGCGTGAGTAAGTGCCCGTGCTGTGTTAAAGAAATATTCCCTAAGGACAATCTTCCGCTCGGCCTTTTGTATAAAGTTGTCACCCCGGGAGCGGGGATCACTTTACCTGCTTAGCCTAAATCTTACGTCAATCGCTATCCGGAATTTTAGCTTAATGGTCCTGAGCAAGTTAAAAGGGCTACCCATAATGACGTCCCCAGATGGTGATAAAGGAGTTAATTCCGCCTTCGGCTTACAGTGCCGCAGCTGCTGCTCAGCAACACCACGCCCTGATTAAATCTCCCGCCTGTCCTTGTGATGACCAAAAATAGTCCGTGCACTGGCGTCGTAAGACCGGCATACAGGAATGAGGCGTTAATCTTTATTAGGTGGCAGGATTCGCATCATGGGAGCAAGGGCCCTAGAACTGTAGACTAACATTAGAAAATCACAGTTTGGCGATAAAGGGGGTTAAATAAGTTAAAAGTCTTCGGTGAGCAAATTGGATAAATTTTCAGAAACCAAACCGTTAATAATAAACTTTTAGAAGAATGATTAAAGGATATTAAGTTTTGTATGCAAAATGACACCAGTGATCTGTTTTCACTAATAATGCCGCGCTACTTTGATTACCTTTGGTAAACAAAAATGTAATTTACGTGATTTTCATCTTATAATGTCAGTATTGAAGTTATAAATTTTGTTTACTTAATGCGTACACAACCTAACTGCGATTTGTATTTATGTCACTGTTTTTACACCACATTAATTATAAAACCAAAATTTGCAGCACAGTGATGAACTCATTAAGTCACAACCTCATTTGTTTACTTAAGGCATACAATAAAAAACCAGATTCTTATGAGACATCTGGTTTAATTATTTTTGCTTGAAGATATTTACTCTACGCGGCCAAACCCGCTGCTACTTCTTGAGCATAGAGAATTTCTATTGCCTCGCCATAGCTACAATTCTCGCGGCTTTGAATTTCCCATAATTTACTCCTGTCAGCACTATCCGTAGTAAAACAAAGCTCCATTTTCCGGTCTACGTATAACCGACAGATCTCTTGGAAGTTTTCGAACCTGACTAACATCTCTGAAAACACCTTTTTGACTGTACGAATATTTTTCATACGTTCATATTCTGCATCTGAAGTAGAAAAATATTTATTAGCCTTCATTGCTTCAATGCTTTCTTTTTCTTGTTTCATGATTATCTTCCAAGGCGAGTTAGCAGTCAGGGCCCGGCCAACAGAAGAAGTAAAATAATCTTCAAACGACTGTGTGATACAGATGCCAGCGCAGTTTGTTTTCCTGAACCTACGCCATGCCGCTTCGAGGAAGGAAGAGAAGAATTGGTTTGATTGATTTCCGGCACCTGATGAATTATCAGGACGAATGTACTCCCATGCTTCATCAAGGATGAACAAGCGACGACGCCCATCTTTTTTGATGAACATTGCATGCTGAGCAGCCTGAATGATAGACATTAATACAACTGTCTGAAGGTGGGGGGTGCCTTTTAGCTCCTCCAGTTCCAAAACAATAAATCTGCTGTCGAAGTTGATTGGAGGCAACGTATCGGTAAACCGGTGCCCATAAATTCCACCTTCGCACCATGCTCCGAGTTGCTCCCCAATATCCTTTATACGTTTGTCTTCATGCTTCTTGCAACGCAGAGCAAAGCCGGTTATTGAACCGGTCCGACCTGATTTTCTGGATTCTTGGTACTCTTCTGCAATAAGCTGAAGCATCACTGATTGTTGATAATCATCGATAAGGCCTTTCTCTGAAGCCATAATTTTTAGCTGATTCAAAACCATTATGGTCTGAGCAACTTTGTCTTTTTCTGCATCGTTTGAAGTTGATTCACCGGTAAATTCAGGTGCTTCGTTAAATACATCGTCGTTAACAGTGATGTCAGTTAGGAAGGCAAAGGGATTTAGGGTGAAGTCAGGGGTTTTACCGAAATCAATAAATTGACTGTTTGTATATTGTTCCGCAATCCCCTGGTAAGAACGGCCCACGTCCACAACAAATACTTGAGCACCGTCAGGATCATCATCTGGGTATTCGTTTTCTAAAAAATGCTTAAATGTTGAGCGATAATGAACGAGGTTATTAGATCGCGGTCCAGCTCCAAGATAGTTATTGATTAGATATGCTGTCCAGAATGACTTCCCTGCACCTGACGTTGCACCAATAACCATGTTATAGCTTGCAGAAGTCTTGAAAATATCAAGTCCCATGAGTTGACCTTCACGAGAAACTAAACTCAGTACTGGTCTATCTGTATTACCTTTCCAGGGCCCAAAGATCGGTGTCATATGAGCCGCTCCGGTGTTGCTCACTACTTCGGAACGGTCAAGGTCGAAAATTGTCTTTGGGTCATTGCACATTGGCAGACATGACATAAATGACGGGAAAACGATAAAGGAATCATCTGCTACTTTGACCCGGCTTTCGAGGTAAAAGGATTTGAGATCGTTAGCTGCTGTCTGCACAGAATTGGCATTACTACCCATAACAGTGAAAGTAAGATACCCTCTTAAAAGCTTTGCGCCATCCTCAAGCTCGCGAGTTACGGCCATGTAGTCATTATCCATATCCCGCAGGCGAGGGCAGAATGTGACAACTGAAGGTATACTTGCCTGTTTATTAGTGATTGCTTTGTAGCGGACGTTTTCTTTTGACAACTTGAGCGGATCGGCAAACTGAACAGTCTGAGTGATCATAAATGGGCTGAAAATTGTCTTACGTCCATGCATCCAGTTAACTACTAACTCATACATACAACCGAAATTGACGTATTCAGGAAACTTTACAACGGAAAGTTGTTTGAAGTAACGATGCTCAGATTCGTCGTCACTTTGTGTGACTGATGAGAAATGATTTTCTGTGACTGTATACTTACGGCCGGGAACGTTAACTTGTTCATTAAGCCTTTTCATAGTGTTAACGTCTATGAAACCTTCAGCCCACCGGGAGTTCTTTCCGGGGTTTACGACCTTATCTATACAATAGAGCCAGTTTTCTGCATCGACCTTAAACGGATGCAATCCAATCGTAATTAACTTACTTACAAGTTCAGAGTAAAGTGAATCGATACGCGAATGTTCCAGCTCGGTAGGAAGGGCAGACTGTAAAGGAATCGATAGCGAGATCCATACCTGAAAATCCCTCAACATAAGGTTATCATGATCAGGTTTTAAAGGCTTATGCATACTTCTGTCGTAGTAGTCCAACTGATAACCATTAAGCAGATCTGCTTTAAGCTTATCGTTCCCAGTCATACGCCCACCTCGCACAGCTGACCAAGCACTAAGCTGTAAAGTCAGGTCTGGCAATGCAGTCAGAGATATTTGACAGACAGTATCTGTAGGGAAATCCATTTTGAACATTTCAGCAAGAACATCTTGCTGATTATCAAAAACTCCAGGGGATGGATTACAGATAAACATAAACCCTAATCTGTTGCCATCAATCAAAAAATAGTGAGTCCCTGCTAATTGATCGTAAACAGGGATAAACCCACCTAATTGATGGCGATTTAAACCGCTATTGTAATTATTGATAGCTTCCATATTTGACCTTACAGTTGTCTAACAATGCCGTTCGAAGAGACAGCTTTAGTTGCTTTTTGTTGCTGCTGCATATTTTCCCGGGCCGCATCCTGTACTTCTAAAGGAACTATGCGAGCTGGGTTTGAGGTCGAATTCTTGCCAGCAATCCATGTTTGCGGTTTTACGTTGACATAAACGTAGCCGGGAAGATTAAGCGCATCGTTATCATCGGTATAAGGTGCAAAAGTAATTCTCATTACTTTCCCCTGTTGCAGAACAGCAAGTGGTTCAGGAGCCACTACAGCTTGTTTATAACCTTGCGAACGGTATTGCTGGATCTGCCCAGGGTTGAGAGTCGGGTTAACGGGCTGGCCATTGTAAAGAGAGTACATATCCTTACCAGGGCTGATATCAGAATTAGGTGCAACGTAGCGTGGGGCATTTCCAGCAGAAACCGGATAGCTTGTTTGTTTAACGACTTCCGCAGCCGGATGAACGAAAGGGTTACCAGTTGAAGAGGCAGTGCTATAACTGCTAGTCATCCTTACGTTTGAATTAACCGGTACACCAGAAATAGGCCGTGGTCCAATGGATGAAGTAGGGGCACCCATTTTTAAAGTTTTATCGTACATGACAGGTAACTGACCAACTGGCTTAATTTCGGTTTTTGAATAAGCCACAGGCTGATTTTTAAGGGTAGTAGACTGTGGATATTTGACTTCCCCTGGAGGGCTAATTTCAGTTGGATAACGGCTGTCATTGACAGCCGATTTCTCCTTTCCCGATTCCGACTCTTCCCCCGCCAGTGCAGACAGATCATCTCGATTATTAGTTAACTCCATAACTTCGCGAGGACCTTTACAGATAACGCCCTTTTCAATGCCTGGACATTCGGATTCGGAACTACCGATGGAGCACCCCGTAAGATATGAGGATGTACCTACAACCAGAGCACTGAGTACCAATCTTTTGATGTTCATAAACTAGCCTTGATTTGTCTCAAATGGATTTTTTAAGAGAGGTTCAACGCTTTGGTTCAACCAGTAGTCGAAATCTTTTGGAATGCCATTACCAGCCAAACCATCCTGTCTGACAACTGAAGGTACACCCTGCAATTTATAAATTCCTGCGAGCATCAATGACGCTACCAAAGGTTCCGCCGGACATTCTTCTGCTTCTTTTTGAGAGAGCAATCTTTTTTCAATGTCGGATTTGCTTCCCATTAGCCAACGAAGAATATCGAGGTTGTTTATTTTTCCTTTTTCTTTACTACACCAGAGCCTTCTAAGCTCTTCTTTTGGCTCACCGGGTGAGGGAACTAAAACAATATCTATCCGATACTTGTCCCGATCTGCATAGAATTTCTTAACAAGTTCCATGCAACCGTCACAATCAAGTGTTATGAAAATGGCTGCTTGTCTTTTAAGCTTTGAATTTCCCAGAGGAATGGACGCTACAGTTTCCAGAGGGAAGGGGGCCTCATCAAGACTAATAAAATAGGAATTCCTGATTTCTTCTACAGTCAGAACAGGTTTACGTTTAATTACATCAACAAGGCTTCCCCCAGTAAGGGAGTATCGGCCATCGGTCGTTACTGCCATTAGCTGCGAACGTTCGTCCTGAAAGAGGTATAGCCCACCAGAAGGAATGTATATGGCATCCTTAGGTTTATATCCTTTCATTTTTGATAACACACCCGAGATCTGACTGGGTGAAACGCCACCTTCCTTTGCCTTTGCCATTAACGCAGCAGCATCACTATTAGTTAGGACCTGCTCTGAAGCATAAGTGACCGTATTCGCCATAATGGCGAAAGCCGCCATTAAAGGGAAAAGTAACTTTTTCACTATTGGGTGCCCTCTACTTCTTTGCATTATAAGAACTTGATTGTACCGCTTCAGAGCTATCTTCAAGTTCCATATAAGTGACGATTTCAACACTATCCGGTACAGTAACGGCAAGCGTTGCATCAATAATTAAATAGCCACGGTCACGGTAGATCTTCATTAATGTTCTGAAATATTCTTCGAATTGAGATCTATCATTGTCAGCAGTACGGCCTCCGTGATGCTTGAAAAATTCCTTACGTAATTCAGGCATGTCAAGCACTGCAATCTTGTACGAAGGCTGGGATTGTTTATTGAAGTAATCGTAAACATTCATAAAGCCTTTATAACCATAAATAATGACCAATACGGCAAAGGCGAAGAAAAATAAATACTTCAATATTTTTTCAATATCAATTTCGAAGGTAATTTTTTTTGTTGTCCTTTCTCGCACCATTTTTTTAGTGATTTCAGGTCCAGCTGATTCAGGCGATTCTTTTTTTTCTAAACTATCCATTTAAACCTCAGCGACTGGTCAGATTCGTTGGAATTGTAGTTCCGGTCTGAACGACAAATGTAATAGCTCGGCCAGGGCTAATTTCTACGATTGGCCACTGTTGTTCTGCAATTGCGGTGTAGTAATCGACGAGTCGATTAAGACCACCTTGAGCTGCACCAGCCCCGGCTAATGCCCCAAGTGCACCAAAATTAGGGGACTGATACTGAGCCCTGAGAGATCCCCTCATAATTTCCCCAAAGCGTAACCATGTGTGAATAAATTTTGAGCTAGTAGGGTTGCAGCCACGAGTAAGTCTTCCCTTGTTATTGTGTAGCCAGAATGCCG
>NZ_JBMKIA010000050.1:0-16835 GCF_049238215.1 Enterobacter cloacae complex sp. IR5441 | reverse complement strand
GGCATTCTGGCTACACAATAACAAGGGAAGACTTACTCGTGGCTGCAACCCTACTAGCTCAAAATTTATTCACACATGGTTACGCTTTGGGGAAATTATGAGGGGATCTCTCAGGGCTTTACATTGCTCGAATTAATGGTGGTCATTGTTATTCTCGGCGTACTGGCGAGTATGGTGGTGCCAAATTTAATGGGCAATAAGGAAAAAGCCGATACGCAAAAAGCAACCAGCGATATTGTCGCGCTCGAAGGCTCGCTGGATATGTACAAGCTGGATAACCACCGCTACCCGACCACAGAGCAGGGTTTGCAGGCGCTGGTGACCAAACCTGAAATCGCGCCAATCCCGAACGGCTACCGCACGGACGGCTATATCCGTCGCCTGCCGCAGGACCCCTGGGGCAATGATTATCTTCTGGTGAGCCCGGGTGAACACGGCGCGGTGGACGTCTTCTCAGCCGGTCCGGACGGCGAAGCCAATACCGCCGATGACATTACCAACTGGTCTCTCGATAAGAAAGAGAAATAATGAAAAATCAACGCGGCTTTACGTTGCTGGAAATTATTCTGGCGCTGGTGATATTTGCCAGTTGCGCCATGATGGTGGTGTCCACCATTCCTTCGCGCAGCGGCGCGGATATATTTGGCCAGCAATTAAAAGCGCTCGTTGATTATGGTTCAGACCGTGCGGTGATGGACGGAAATATTGTCGGGCTGGTGATCGCCACCGATAAATATCAGCTGGTGACGATCGCCGATAAAAAAGGCGAGCGTCACTGGATGCCATTATCTGCCGGACGCATTAACACCAAAGGTGATTTTCCGGAAGAGATGCATGTGTCGCTTTCGCCGCAGCGTCTGGCCGCGACGGTGACCTCCGAGCCGCAGGTGATCTTTTTACCGGACGGTGAAATCAGCCGCTTTACGCTGACGCTGCAAAGTTACGACAAACAGCACCATTTCCGCGTGGTGTCGCACGGTGCGGCGCCGGTATCGGTAGAAAACGATGGCTAACGGCAACAAAAAGCAAAAGGGGATGACGCTGCTGGAGGTGATGGTCGCTCTGGTGATTTTCTCCACCGCCGCGCTGGCACTGATGAACTCGGTCTCCCTGAACGTGCGTTTTACCCATGGCCTGGCCGATACCTTGCAGGCCAGTTGGGTGGCGGAAAACCAGCTGGCGGAGGCACAGCTCACCAGAACTGACTTCCCGGATGCTGAACAGCAGGGGACGGAAATCATGGGCGGGCGCAGCTGGAACTGGCGTAAGCAGCGGGTGAAAACCGCCGACAACGTCTGGGCGAATACCCTACGCGTATATGCGGAAAGCGATGAGAGCCAGCCGGTTATCTCCCTGCGCATCATTCCGCCGGGAGAGAGCAAGTGAAGAAAACGCGACGCCAGCGCGGATTTACCCTGCTGGAGATCATGATTGCGCTGACTATCTTCGCGGTGATCAGCACCCTGGCCTGGCAAATTCTGGACGGCGCGATGCGTACCAGCTCGGCCACCGATGCCAGCGCCGCAAAGCTCAACCAGCTTCAGCGCGCCTGGAGTCTGATGGAGCGTGATTTTTTCCAGCTTCAGGCGCGCGCCCCGCGTAATGAGCCGGAGCTGTTTCGTCAGGAGGGCGATGCTCTTGAACTGACCACCCTGAATGGCGTGAGCGGAACGGTCCAGCTGGAGCGCGTGCGCTGGCGGCTGGAAGAGGGGCGTTTGTATCGCGACGTCTGGCCGGTCATTGACGGCCCGGCGGACGTTAAGCCTGACGAGGTGCCGATTGTCAGCGGCGTAAAATCATTGCAGTGGCGGTTTTATCGTCAGGGCTGGCTGACCGCCTGGCACGACGCCGCCCATCTGCCGGACGGCGTGGAGGTTACGTTGACGATGGAAAGCGGGGATACCTGGCGCTGGGTGTTCACTACACCGGGTGATATGCCGGAGGTGGCCGCTGCCGCGGCGCCAGCGCCTTCGCCGGAGACCAGACCATGAAACGGATCCGTCAACAACAGGGCGTCGCCCTGCTGGTGGTGCTGATTTTGCTGGTGATGATGTCGGCGCTGGCTGCCAAAATCAGCCAGCAGTTCTGCCGTAATTTGCAGAAAACGCATTATCAGGTAAGCCAGCAGCAGCTGCGCTGGGCGATGCAGACCCAGGAAAAAGTGGTGAAGGACCGGTTACAGACCGACGCCAGCGGCGAGAGCAAGCCACTGGCCCTGGACGGCGACTGGCATCAGCCGCTGGAGACGCAGGGTGAGGACTATACGGTCGTGAGCCAGGTGGAAGATGCGCAGGACTGCTTTAACGTCAATAACCTGTTGACCGCCGACATCGCACCCCAGGGGCAAAGCGCTCCCGGGGTGGCGGAAAAATCGCGTAAAGCGCGGATTGTTGAACAACTCCTGACGGAAAGCGGCCTCAGCCCGGGCACGGCGGAGGCGGTCTATTTCCAGCTGGTGGATTATCTCGATGGTGACAGCACCACGGCGAAGGAGGGGGCCGAAAGCGATGCGTGGGCTGGCGTCGTGCCCGCGCGGCAACCGGCAAATCAGATGATGCGCAGCATCGCGGAAATCAAACTGCTGCCGGCGTTCCCTGTTACGGCGTATCCGAAGGTGAGCAAGCTGTTATGCGCGCTGCCGGACGCTGCCAGCAAGGTCGATGTCAACACCCTGCAACCGGAACAGGCCGCCGTGCTGGCGGCCATGTTCCCCGGAAAACTGACGCGGGATGACGCCGTTCGCCTGCTGGATGCGCGTCCGGAATCGGGCTGGGAAAATATGGAAGCGTTCAGCAAAGCGCTGGAGCAGGCCTTCCCGCAGCTAAAAGACGATCTCCCGCAGGTGGCGGATCAATTTTCTATAAACAGCCGGTACTTCCGCGTGAATTACACCGGCAATACCGATGAATTAACGCTTCGCGTGGTCAGCCAGCTTCAGGTGAATAACGAAGCCGGTGAGATCGTGACGTGGCAGCGTCGTTACCGAATGATTGAATAAGCAAAGTAGAACGTTATGAAACAGGTACTTTTTGTTCGTCCCGACAGCCGCGAGGGCGGAAAAATAATGTGGTGTGAGTCCGGCAGCGAGCGCGTCGAGGTGGTCGACAGCCTGGAGATGCTGGCCGAACACCCCCTGGCTACGCGCGTTTGTCTCCTGTTGCCCGCCAGCGACATGATTTTCCGCCATTTTACGCTGCCGAAAAAGGTGGCTTCTCAGGCGATGGCCTTCTCGTGGATGGCGGAAGAGACGCTGATTGGCGACGTGGACAACCTCCACTGGACGGTACTCCACAAAAAAGGGGCCGACGTCGACGCCGTGGCCATTGACGCCGACCGCCTGCGCGCGGCATTAACCAGCTGTCAGGAGGCCGGATTAAACGTGATTCAGGCCCTGCCTGATGCCTGGCTGCTACCCGTGACGACAGGGGGCAGCACGCTGGTCGCACAGGATGATAGCTACTGGCTGCGTTTATCGCCCCATGTGGCAGGTGAAATGGAGGCAACCCTGCTGCCGCTGTTAATGCAGAAAGCCGGGGTCGGGGAAGTGTGGTGTTACGGCGATGCGCCTGCGAAGGTGCACGTTGACGTGCAGCATGCCTGGCAGCATCCGCTGGCACTGATTCAGCCGCAGTGGCAAACCTGCCGCGTTAACCTGCTTCACGGTGAATTCAGCCTTAAGGCCGGTAATGGGCGGGCGGCGAAAAGTATGAAAGCCGCGATGGTGGCGGCGGGTGTGCTGTCTGTTGCTCTGCTGCTGGGGCCACGCATTGCAATGGCCTGGATGCTGGTGCAGCAGGAAAATCGGGTGCAGGAGGAGATCGTCCAGGTTTATCAGCACCATTTCCCCAGCATGCGCCAGCAGACCAATATCAAATATCACTTTGGTCAAAGCCTGAAAAAACAGAGCAAGGGATTCTTTCTTCAGCTTGATGAGCTGGAGAACGCCCGGCAGTCAGTCCCTGCGATGGAGATCGAGCTGCTGGAATACGATGCGCAGCAAAACACCCTGACGCTGAGCGTCAGCGCGCAAAACCAGCCCGCGTTGCAGGCGTTTGTTAACCAGACCAGTGAGAATTTTGATTTTACCTTACAGCCTGTTTCAACAACCGAACCGTATACCGCCATGATCGCAGGGAAACATAAATGAAAGAGCGAATCGCGCAGCTGAAGTCACGCTATCAGAATTATAGCACCCGGGAAAAAATTATTTTAAAAATATGTGCCGTTGCCATTGTGGGGGCAGTGGTGTATTACACGGGAGTGATCCCCCTGGATAATATGATTCAAAATAGTAAGTCGACGCTTAAAAGACAAAAAGAAACCCTTAACTGGATGCGCAGTGAAATTGATAAAAATCATCTTCAGGTCCAGATAGTCAAAACGAATAATCCGCGTACGGTGGTCGAGAACAGCGCCCATGAAATTAACCTTTCACTGACGGATATGCGCCAGGAGGGGCAAACTTTATCGTTCGTGTTGAATCGGGTGAATGTGTATGAATTAAGAAGCTGGCTGCGTGAAATTAATCAGACCTCCGGCGTGAGACTGCAAAAAATAAACCTCACGCCGGTGGACCACCTCAGCGACGTGAAAGCGCAGGTGCAGCTCACCTGGTCAAAAAACGCATGAATACCTTTTCGCTGATGCGGGACGCCTTTCCGGTAGGGTTCCCGATAATGAGTGCGATCCTGGGCGGCATTGTGGGCAGTTTTCTTGGCGTTGTCGCCGAACGCGTACCGGGGATGGTGATGGATGAGGAGGGGAGTGGCAATCTGCTCTTTCCGGCCTCGCACTGTCCGGTGTGCCAGCACGCGCTTGCCGCGTGGGAAAACATCCCGCTGCTCAGCTGGCTGTTATTACGGGGACGCTGCCACCAGTGCGGGAGCGCGATCCCGCTGCGACTCCTTTTGGTCGAACTGATCTCCGCCTTGTTTTTTGGCATCACGGCCTGGTGCATGCCGGACGTTCAGGCGCTGTTCTCTTTGTGGTTACTGGCGGCTTTTTTACTGCCGCTGGCCATGATCGACTGGCAGCACCAGCTGCTTCCGGACTGCCTGACCCAGCCGCTGCTGTGGGCGGGGTTAGTGCTCCATGCGTTTGACCACACGTTGCCGCTACGCGATGCGCTGTTCGGCGCAGTGGCGGGCTATCTGTCGCTCTGGCTGCTCTACTGGGCTTTTCGTCTGATCACGGGACGAGAAGGTCTGGGTTACGGGGATTTTAAGCTACTGGCGGCGCTGGGCGCCTGGTGCGGCTGGCAGGCGTTGCCCTCCATTGAACTGGCGGCAGCGTTAAGCGGTATTGTCGGTTATTTCGCCGTAAATAATTCAAATAAAAATAACCTCACTATTTCTTTTGGTCCTTATCTCGCCTTTGCTGGAATAGGGGTGTTTATGAGTCAGCAATTTGCTTTCACATTTTAAATATACAGGTCAAGATTTTTTATGAGTTTTTTCGATGGTAGAAGAGAAGGACGTCTCTTTATGCTCAGCGTATCGTAAAGGATATAAGCTACACGGAATTTGGGCTTGTATCTTTTAATGGGGGAATACAACGCAGCAACAATTTTTTTGTTCACGACACTCACGTTGGTTAAATACGCATTACGCGAAACGCATCCATGATCTCACGGAAGACATGGGTTATTACGTTACGAATAAATTTATCAGGAAATAAAAATGAAATTTATGAAGCCAAAATATCTGGCGCTCTTTATTGCGGCGGCAACCAGCTCCGCATTTGCAGCAGCGCCAGGTGCACCGACGATCGGCTATGGCAATGACAAATTTGCCCTGGTGGAAGTGGATCAGGCAGCCCAGGATTATAACAATCTTGTCAAAGTGCATAACGATGGCGTGGATGTAAAAGTTGAGTGGAACGTCTGGAGTGGTGATGCGCCAACTTCAGCGAAAGTTCTGCTGGACGGACAAACCGTATGGACCGGCGCAGCCGGCGCGACGGGCTCTGCAACGTTTAAAGTGAAAAAAGGCGGGCGTTATCAGGAACAGGTTGAAGTCTGTAACGCCAGCGGCTGTGCGAAAAGCGCCAGCAAGCTGATTATTGTGGCAGACACCGACGGTAGCCACCTGCTGCCGCTGAATACGTCTCTCAAAGAGAATAACAAAGCGTTTGCGAAGCATACCGATAAAGTGGTTGCGGCCTACTTCCCGGAGTGGGGCGTTTATGACCGTAACTTCCCGGTTGATAAGATCCCTGCGGCAAACCTCAACCACATTCTGTACGGCTTCATTCCAATCTGTGGCGGTGACGGCATCAACGACGGCCTGAAAACCATTGAAGGCGGCAACAGCTTCCGCGTGCTTCAGAACGACTGTAAAGGACGTCCTGACTATACCGTGGCGATCCACGACCCATGGGCTGCGCTGCAAAAACCACAGGCTGGCGTCTCCAGCTGGGACGACCCGTACAAAGGTAACTTTGGTCAGCTGATGGCGCTGAAAAAAGCGCATCCGGACCTGAAAGTGCTGCCATCTATCGGCGGCTGGACGCTCTCCGATCCGTTCTTCCACATGGGTGACCCGGCTATCCGCGCACGCTTTGTCTCTTCTGTGAAAGAGTTCCTCCAGACCTGGAAATTCTTTGACGGCGTGGATATCGACTGGGAATTCCCTGGCGGCGGCGGTGTGAGCGAAAACCTGGGTAACCCGCAGCAGGATAAAGCAACCTATACCGCGCTGATGCACGACCTGCGCACCATGCTGAACGAGCTGTCTGCACAGACGGGCCGTACCTATGAACTGACCAGCGCAATCGGTGCAGGCCGCGATAAGATCGAAGACGTGGATTACACTGCCGCTCAGCAGTACCTCGACCACATCTTCCTGATGAGCTATGACTTCTACGGCGGCTGGAGCAACACCGTTCTCGGCCACCAGGCGGCGCTGCGCGCGCCAGCATGGCGTCCGGACACTGACTACACCACTGAAAATGGCGTTAACGCGCTGCTTTCCCAGGGCGTACAACCAGGCAAGATCGTGGTGGGTGCGGGAATGTATGGCCGCGGCTGGACCGGCGTGCATGGCTACACCGGTAACAATCCATTCACCGGCACCGCTACAGGTATGGTGAAAGGGACCTGGGAACCCGGCGTGGTTGACTATCGTCAGATCGTTAACGAATACAAAGGCAAACCAGGCTGGGAATACGGCTACGACGCTGATGCGGAAGCCCCTTACGTCTTCAACAAAACTACCGGCGATCTGATCACGTATGAAGATGCGCGTTCAACCACGGCGAAAGGTAAGTATGTTCTGGCGAATAAACTGGGCGGCCTGTTCGCATGGTCTATCGACTCTGACACCGGTGACATCCTGAACGCGATGAACGAAAGCCTGCTGGGCGGTGACGCTACGCCGGTTGATCCGGAGGTCACCAACCACGCGCCAATCGCGTCCTCTGCCGATCAGAACGTGTCTGGCCCGATAACCGTCACGCTCGATGGCTCTGCTTCAAGCGATCCTGATGGCGATGCGATTACCTACAAATGGACTCAGGTCTCTGGTCCGTCGGTCACCATCACCAACAGCACCAAAGCGAAAGCGACCTTTAACGTTGCCGCCGCGACGTCCGACCAGACCATGGTGTTCCGCCTGACGGTGACCGATGCAAAAGGCCTGAGCAACGCGATTGATATCCAGGTGGTGAACAAGGCGCCGAAAGCTAACCAGGCACCGGTTTTAAACCCAATGGAAGCGATCACGCTTGAATCAGGTGAAACCTATGCGCTGCATGCCCAGGCCGCGGATCCAGACGGAGATGCGTTGACCTACGCCTGGAGTGTACCAGCAGATATGCACGCTACCGGGACTGACTCCGCGAACGTGAACATCACTGCGCCGGAAGTGAGCTCGACGTCTACCTACACCCTGAGCGTGGTGGTGAGCGACGGTAAGACCAGCGTGCAGTCTAACGTCCAGGTCACCGTGAATCCGAAAGCGGCGCCTGCACCTGTGCCAGATGACGAAGACACTAACCCGGCGGATGACGTTACCCCTCCGGCTGATGATGTGACTCCACCGTCTGACAAAGGGAGCTGCGATGCACCTGTGGATGCTAACGCCAGCAAATATGCGGCGTGGGAATCCAGCAAAATCTACAACGGTGGCGATACCGTAAGCTTCGACCATCTGGTGTGGAAAGCGAAGTACTGGACCCAGGGCAATCAGCCTGGCTTCGGTGTGGATGCATGGGAGCTGGTGAGCAACGTGAAGATGAACTGGCGTTCTGACCTGGTCTACAACGGCGGCGACACTACCACCTATGAAGGAAACGTTTACCGTGCGAAATGGTGGACCCGTGGTGATAACCCAGCCAACAGCGACGTATGGGTAAAAGAAGGCGCATCAACAGACTGCAAATAATCTAACCCATTAATCACTCCCCCTTTTAGAGGGGGAGTGATTCAAAATTCATTTTACAGGATGTTGGTAAGGAGAAATAACCGAAACTGTCAGCAGGTAAAAATGAAAAAGTTGATTTTGTTGTTATTGATAATAAGCCAAAGCGCTCTGGCAAACTGTTGGAATAAAGCGGCGCATTATTATCATGTCGACCCTTATTCACTGTACGCGATAGCGAATGTGGAATCCGGAATGAACCCGTATGCGGTTGGGCAAAACCGCGATGGCACGCGGGATGTCGGGCTGATGCAAATCAACAGTTCGCATTTTACCGCGCTGGAAAGCAGAGGAATCGACGAATACCGGTTAATCACGGAGCCATGTACTTCGATCATGGTCGGGGCTTCTATCCTCGCCGGGATGATCAGGGTGTATGGCTATAACTGGGAAGCCGTTGGCGCGTATAACGCCGGACTGAAAAAAGAAAATTATCCGCAGAGGATGAAATATGCCCATAAGGTCTGGGCCAAATATCAGCAACTCAAATTAGCAGCACGTTATTAACGTTTTTTATTTTTGAAGAATTCCTGAAGGTGTTCTTCGAAAAGTGAAAACAGCTGAATGTGGTTTATGTATTAACGGAGTAATACCTAAGCCGGGATTTTAACATTTAATTTTAAACGAACAGGAAAACTGAAATGAACAAAAGGACGTTACTGAGTGTACTCATTGCGGGAGCCTGCGTGGCGCCACTCATGGCTCAGGCTGCTAACCTGAAGGAGACCAGCAGTGAGCCGTACACCATCAAAGCCAGCGATCTGGCGAAGAAAGAGAAGGAACTGACGGACTTCCCGCTGATGGCTTCGGTTAAAGAGACCATCCAGACGCTGGATAACGCGCAGGTTGAATTGATTGAGCCAGGCCGGGCGGCGAACCCGGACAACGTTAAGCGCGTTGAAGGGATTGTGAAAGCCAGCGACTGGGAATATCTCTTCCCGCTGCGCGCGCAGGCCTATACCTACAGCAACTTCCTGAAAGCCGTGGGTAAATTCCCGGCGCTGTGTAAGACCTACAATGACGGTCGTGACAGCGACGCCATCTGCCGCAAAGAGCTGGCCACCATGTTTGCCCACTTTGCCCAGGAGACCGGCGGCCACGAAAGCTGGCGTCCGGAAGCCGAATGGCGTCAGGCGCTGGTCCACGTACGTGAAATGGGCTGGAGCGAAGGGCAGAAGGGCGGTTATAACGGCGAATGTAACCCGGACGTCTGGCAGGGGCAGACCTGGCCTTGCGGTAAAGATAAAGACGGCGATTTCCTGAGCTACTTCGGTCGTGGTGCGAAACAGTTGTCCTACAATTACAACTACGGCCCATTCTCTGAAGCGATGTACGGCGACGTGCGAACGCTGCTCGACAAACCTGAGCTGGTGGCGGACACCTGGCTGAACCTGGCGAGTGCGATCTTCTTCTTCGCCTATCCGCAGCCGCCAAAACCAAGCATGTTGCAGGTGATCGACGGTACATGGCAGCCGAACGACCACGATAAAGCCAACGGTCTGGTTCCGGGCTTTGGTGTGACCACCCAAATCATCAACGGCGGCGTTGAGTGCGGCGGCCCGACTGAAATTGCGCAGTCTCAAAACCGTATCAAGTATTACAAAGAATTCGCGAACTACCTGAAAGTGCCTGTTCCGGCGAACGAAGTGTTGGGTTGCGCTAACATGAAGCAGTTCGACGAAGGTGGCGCAGGCGCCCTGAAGATTTACTGGGAACAGGACTGGGGATGGAGCGCGGATACCCCGGACGGCAAAACCTACTCTTGCCAGCTGGTGGGTTACCAGACCCCGTTCAGCGCATTTAAAGACGGTGACTACAGCAAGTGCGTGCAGCACTTCTTTAACGTGAAAATTGTTAACGACGAGGGTTCTTCCGAGACCCCGGACGAAACGCCGGTCACGCCAACACCGACGCCATCCGACGATGAAACGCCGGCACCAACCCCAACGCCGGATGAAACGCCGGTTGTGGTGAACCACGCGCCGGTTGCGCAGATTGCCGGTCCGATCGGTGCAGTGGAAGCGGGTGCGCAGGTTTCTCTGAGCGCCGAAGGCTCTACCGATCCAGATGGTAACACGCTGACGTATACCTGGCGTTCCCAGGATGGTCAGACTGTTACCGGTCAGGACAAAGCGGTTGTGACCTTTACAGCGCCAGAGTCTGCGACGGCGCAGCAGTATGAAGTGAGCCTGACCGTCAGCGATGGCGAACTGAGCAGCACCACGTCTTACCTGCTGAACGTGAAAGCGAAAGCGGCAACGCCATCCGGAGAAGATACGTCTTACCCGGCATGGAGCGCGAATAGCAAGTACAACGCCGGTGATATCGTGAACAACCACGGTAAACTATTCCAGTGCAAACCGTTCCCGTACAGCGGCTGGTGTAACAATGCGCCGACGTACTATGAACCTGGCGCAGGTCTGGCATGGGCTGAAGCCTGGACGGCATTATAAACAGCAAACGGCAACCCCCAGGGTTGCCGTTTTAGTGTCTGCTCTTTCCCCTCACCCTAACCCTCTCCCCAGGGGGGCGAGGGGACAGTACGGTGCAGTTGTAGGCCCGGTAAGGCGCAGCCGCCACCGGGCAAAAGGCTAACGATGAAGTTTCCCGTGATCCCGTAACCACGCCGCCGTACGCACTATCCCTTCATCCAGCGATACAATCGGTTTATATCCCAGCTCGTTCTCCGCCCGCGAAATATCCAGCGTAAAATCAAAGTTGAGCTTCGACACACCGTAATGCGTCAGCGCAGGCTCTTTCGCCGATTTACTGCCAAAGCGTTCCATGCTGCGGGCGATCATGTCCAGCATCGGGTAGGGAACGGAACGGATCCGGCAGTCGATCTTTAACTCGTCAATCAGCCTTTGCACAATGCTGCGCAGGGTACAGGGTTCGCCGTTGGTGATGTTGTACGCGCGGCCCGACACCAGCTTATCGCATTCCGGCTGGCTCGCCAGCCACATGGCGTGAACGGCATTTTCGTAATAGGTCATGTCCACCAGCGCATCGCCGCCGCGCGGTAACAGCACGCTGCCGTAGTGGTGCATCATCTGGGCCAGTCGCGGGATAAAGACTTTGTCGTGCGGCCCAAACAGGCTCTGCGGACGCAGCACGGTAAAGCGGGTGTGCGGGTTTGACTGGGCCAGCAGGTCGATCACATCTTCGCCCGCCGCTTTACTGCGGGCAAACTCGCAGGCGAAGCGCGCCGGGCGGAAATCTTCCTGAATATCACGATGGTGGTGATAGTCGAAATAGAGCGACGGGGAGGAGATATGAATAAAGTTACGCACGCCCCAGGCGACGGCCCATTCGCCCAGACGACGCGTGGCGCGCACGTTGGCGAGATCAAAGGCTTCCTGGGTACCCCACGGAGAGGTAAAACTGGAGCAGTGCCACAGCGTATCGATACCGGCGAGAATCACCTTGGCCTGAGAGGAGACCAGTTCCGTCAGATCGGCATGGACAAATTCAGCGCCCATTTTTTGCAGGAGCTTACCCATCGCCTCATTGCGACCGGTGGCCCTCACGCTGATGCCTTTGTTGCGCAGAAACTCGACCGCATTTCGGCCTAAGCCGCTGGTCGCCCCGGTAACCAGTACCTTCATAACAATCCACTGTGTTGAAAAGAATTTCGTGCGCATTCTTTCGTGAATTACGATGTGTTGCAATGGGAAAGGTGAAAGATTAAGAGTTTTATTTAGTTATTTTCCCGCTTTTCTTCTGCCAGTTGCGCAATCCGTTTCGCCATTCCGCGGAAGATAAACAGGTGTGCCGGGATCATCAGCAACCAGTAAAACAGACCCGGCATTCCGTGCGGATGCCACCATGCCCGAACGTCCAGTTCACGATGGTCGCCGTTGTCCTTGAGGGTGAAGCAGAGCCGCCCCAGCCCCGGCGCCTTCATGCCAAACAGCAGCGCCAGCTGTTTTTCCGGCTCAACAATAATCACTTTCCAGCTGTCGACGGTATCGCCCACCTTCAGCCAGGGAAGGGCAGGGCGGCCTTTTGCCAGCCGGTGACCGACCAGCAGATCCAGCGCGCCGCGCGTTTGCCACAGAATATTGCCGAAGAAATAGCGCTCTTTGCCGCCGATCTGGTTCACAACTTCCCACAGCGCTGCCAGGCTGGCCGTGGTTTTTACCGTACAGCCCGCCTGTTTCGGATAATAGCCGTACTCGGGCCGCCAGCGGGCAAACGCCTGCGCGTCATAACCCCAGTCGCTGGAGTTCACCAGCTTCTCTTCCTCTTTCAGCGTATTGCGCACCGCGTCGTCAAAGCGGATCAATTCCTGAGGGATTAAGGCGCGCAGCGCGCGATCGTCCGCCAGCAGATCGTGCTTCAGCCCCTGGATCAGCGCTTTGGCGGTCGTCGGCGGCACGGAGGTGATCACATTCAAAAACCACACCGATATCCAGCGGGTCGGGAAGGGGATGGGGATCAGCCAGCGGTGGCGGCCACTCACCCGCATAAAATGTTCGAACTGCGCCTGATAGCTCAGCACTTCCGGGCCTGCCGCCTCCAGCACGCGATGCTGCTCCGCCGGGTGATCCAGCAATGCCACCAGATAATGGAGTAAATTCTCCAGCGCAATGGGCGTGGTGCGCGAGCGTACCCAGCGCGGCGGCGTCAGCACGGGCAGGTTGTAGACCATATCGCGCATCACTTCGAACGCGGCGGACCCCGCGCCGACGATGATCCCTGCCCGCAGTTCGGTAACGGGGATACGGGCGCTCCGCAGCGTTTCTGCCGTCAGCTGTCGGGCGCGCAGATGGTCTGACTGCTCGTGCTCAGGCGCCTGGAGCGAGCTTAAAAAAATCACCTGCTTCACCGGCGTTTGCAGCAGCGCATCACGAACGTTCATCGCCACCTGACGCTCGTGGGCGATAAAATCGCCGCCTTCGCCCATGCTGTGGACAAGGTAGTAAAGCGTATCGACCCCTTCCAGCAGCGCAGGAAGCGCTTTCGGCCAGCTAAGGTCAACGTTGTGACACGTCACGCCAGGCAAATGTAGCTTTTGCAGGCGTTCCGTGTTACGTGCCGCTGCCAGCACCTGGTGCCCCTGCTGGCTTAACGCAGTGGTCAGATGCTGACCGATATACCCGCTGGCGCCGAGCACCAGAATACGTTGCGGCACGGTATGCTCCTTAACGCTGTAAAAATGCCTGCCAGTGTTCCACCACCTCGGTCAGCTGCTCGCGGTTAACGTCAAGGTGCATCACCAGCCGTACGACCGGGGAGGCGTTAATCAGCACGCCTCGGGCTTTCATAAAGTCGCCCAGCGCGGCAGCATGCTCATCGCCGACGCGGACAAACAGCATGTTAGTGTCGTGACGCATGACATCAGCGCCGATTTCACGCAGCTGCGCTGCCATCCACGCCGCATTGTCGTGATCGTCTTTCAGGCGTGACACGTTATTTTTCAGAGCGTACAGTCCGGCAGCCGCCAGAATACCCGCCTGACGCATCCCGCCGCCGGTCATTTTTCGCCAGCGGTTGGCGCGCCTGATGTAGTCCGCGCTGCCAACCAGCAGGGAACCTACCGGCGTACCCAGCCCTTTAGAGAGGCAAATGGTGAACGAGTCGCAATATTGGGTGATCGCTTTCAGCTCGCAGCCGTACTCCACCACGGCGTTGAAGATACGTGCGCCGTCAACGTGCAGGCCGAGCTTACGCTCGCGGGTAAAGTCCCATGCCGCTTTCAGGTATTCGCGCGGCAGGACTTTACCGTTATGGGTGTTTTCGAGGCTCAGCAGTTTAGTGCGGGCGAAGTGAATATCGTCGGCTTTGATTTTCGCCGCGACTTTGTCCAGCGGCAGCGTACCGTCCGGTGCGGCATCGATCGGCTGCGGCTGGATGCTGCCAAGCACCGCCGCACCGCCGGCTTCGTATAGGTAGTTATGCGCCCCCTGGCCGACGATATACTCCTCGCCGCGCTCGCAGTGGCTGAGCAGCGCCACCAGGTTAGCCTGCGTGCCGGTGGGCAGGAACAGGGCAGCCTCTTTACCGCTCAGCTCTGCCGCATAGCGCTGGAGTTCGTTGACCGTCGGGTCATCGCCGTAGACGTCGTCCCCGACCGGGGCGGCCATCATCTCTTCGAGCATGGCGCGGCCCGGACGGGTAACGGTATCACTACGTAAATCAATCATTTCACATCCCTTTAATTTAAGAGGTCTTGTGAAATGTTTTACCTGAGCCAGTTGGTTTTTGCCAGTTCGATCACTTCGTCACCGCGCCCGCTGATGATGGCGCGCAGCATGTAGAGGCTAAAACCTTTGGCCTGTTCCAGCTTGATTTGAGGCGGGATCGCCAGCTCTTCTTTGGCGACCACCACATCCACCAGCACCGGGCCGTCGATGGTGAAGGCGCGTTGCAGGGCGTCGTCCACCTCTGAGGCTTTCTCCACCCGAATACCGGTGATACCGCAGGCTTCGGCGATGCGGGCGAAGTTGGTGTCGTGCAGTTCGGTGCCGTCCGTGAGGTAGCCTCCGGCCTTCATCTCCATCGCCACGAAGCCCAGCACGCTGTTGTTAAAGACCACGATTTTTAGCGGAAGCTTCATCTGCGCCACCGACAGGAAATCCCCCATCAGCATGCTGAACCCGCCGTCGCCGCACATCGCCACCACCTGACGTTCCGGTGCCGTCGCCTTTGCGCCCAGCGCCTGCGGCATAGCGTTGGCCATTGAGCCATGGTTGAACGACCCAAGCAGGCGACGTTTGCCGTTCATTTTCAGATAGCGCGCGGCCCAGACGGTGGGCGTTCCTACGTCGCAGGTGAAGATGGCATCGTCGTCGGCGAAGTGGCTGATCTGCTGCGCCAGATACTGCGGGTGGATCGCTTTTTCGCTCGGTTTGGCGAGATCGTCCAGCCCCTTGCGCGCATCGCGATAATCGCTCAGGGCTTTATCGAGGAATTTGCGGTCCGTTTTTTCTTCCAGCAGCGGCAGCAGGGCGGCGAGGGTGGATTTGATATCGCCGATAAGCGCCATATCCACCTTGCTGTGCGCGCCGATGCTGCCGGGATTAATGTCGATCTGGATAATTTTGGCATCCGTCGGGTAGAACGCGCGGTACGGGAACTGGGTGCCGAGCAGGATCAGCGTGTCGGCGTTCATCATGGTGTGGAAGCCGCTGGAAAAACCGATCAGCCCGGTCATGCCGACATCGTACGGGTTATCGTATTCAACGTGCTCTTTCCCGCGCAGGGCGTGCACAACTGGCGCCTTCAGCTTACCGGCAAATTCCACCAGCTCTTTATGCGCGCCGGCGCAGCCGCTGCCGCACATCAGGGCGATATTGCTGGAGTATCGCAGCAGCTGTGCCAGCTTTTTCAGCTCTTCTTCGGCAGGGGTAATGGTTGGCTGGGGCGCAGAGTACCAGTGGGTGGTGGCGGTTTCAGGTGCGGCCTTCAGCGCCACGTCCCCCGGCAGCACAACCACCGAAACCCCGCGATTCAGGATCGCCTTACGCATGGCTATCGCCAGCACCTGTGGGATCTGCTCCGGCGATGAGACCAGCTCGCAATAGTGGCTGCATTCACGGAACAGCTCCTGCGGATGCGTCTCCTGAAAATAGCCGCTACCGATTTCAGATGACGGAATGTGAGCCGCAATCGCCAGCACCGGAACATGGTTGCGGTGACAGTCGAACAGACCGTTGATGAGGTGCAGGTTTCCCGGTCCGCAGGAACCTGCACAGACGGCGAGTTCACCCGTAAGCTGCGCTTCGGCACCGGCGGCAAAGGCGGCGACTTCTTCATGGCGGGTGGGCATCCACTCAATAGTTTTCATCTTGTTAAGGCTATCGCTGAGTCCGTTCAGAGAATCGCCAGTGACGCCCCAGATACGCTTTACGCCAGCCTGCTCAAGGGTTTTCGCTATGTATGCAGCCACAGTTTGTTTCATGGTTGTCCGTCTCCTTTTTGTGATATCGCTTACAAGCTTAGAAGAAAGTCGCTGTATTGCCTGCTCAGTATTCTTTAAGTCCAGGTGGTTTTTCTGCGCGACGCGCCGCCAGCGGGCTGAGGTTGGGGCGGGAGGAAGCGGGTTTGCAGACCCTTTTTTCCTGATGGTGCATAAGTTGTTGATTTTATATGGTTAGGCTGAAGGGGAATAAAAAAGGGGTTGGAGGGAGTTTTTGAGGTATTGGTTTATCAGACAAAGGGATAGATGTAGATTGCTTCAGTTCACTGCCGGGCAGGCAGCTTAGAAATCTTGCCTGATTTGCTCATGCCTTTAGTCACGGTTCACTGCCGTACAGGCCGTAGGCACAATGTAGGCCGGGTAAACGTAGTGCCACCCGGCAAAAAGCCCGGTGGCGCTGACGCTTACCGGGCCTACAGAGGTTCCAAAGGCAAATGCGCTGGCCTGCATGGGCAAAAAGCCCGGTGGCGCTGACGCTTACCGGGCCTACAGAGGTT
>NZ_JBMKIA010000049.1:0-17018 GCF_049238215.1 Enterobacter cloacae complex sp. IR5441 | reverse complement strand
TGATTGCCTGAGTCAGTCCGGAAGGACGTTCACTTTTCAGCAATGAACGGACCAGCACTGAAACCTGTACTTTGCCCAGCTTCAGGGAGCCAGCGGTCCGGATCATTTCGTCCCACTGAAGGACTATTTTTCGGGGATCTGATTGCCCTCTGGCAATATCATTCAGCACGCCATAGTCGGCATCATGGTCCATTCGCCAGAAAACCGAAGCACCGGCATCAGCCAGGCGTGGAGAAAACTGGTATCCCAGCAGCCAGAAAAGGCCAAAGACAAGTTCGCTGGCACCTGCTGTATCGGTCATAATTTCGGTTGGATTCAGCCCGGTCTCCTGTTCCAGAAGACCTTCCAGCACAAAGATAGAGTCCCTCAGCGTCCCCGGTATAACGATGCCATGAAAGCCGGAATACTGATCGGACACAAAGTTGTACCAGGTGATCCCTCTGTTATTACCAAAGTATTTGCGGTTCGGTCCGGCATTGATTGTTCTGACTGGCGTAACAAAGCGCATTCCATCTGCAGATGCCACTTCTCCTCCACCCCATATCTGTGCCAGTGGCAGCGTTGCCTGAAAATCAACCAGTCTGGCATTAGCGCTGGTGATAGTTTCAGCCCGCAGATAGTTCGCTTTTGTCCAGTTCAGCCGGTGTCGGGTCAGTGCAGGAACATTTGATCTGATCAGTGGTTCCAGACCGATATTGCAGGCTTCAGCCATCAGCACGGCGCTGATGCTGACGGGCAGATCATCAACTCTGGCACTGGCTTCACTAGCATGGAAAAACTCATCAGCAAATCCGGTATGGGCGTTAATTTCGAGCAGCAACTCCGTTAAATCCACCGGAGGGAGTAGATCACTGATCATTTTGCTCAGTCGTTTCAGACTGTCCGGCTCATCAAGACTGGCGAGGGGAGAAATTGTCAACCGGGGCTTCGGGCCAGAAACATCGAGTTCGACAGCCTCATTTTCGCAAAGACGTGCAGCAACCTGTCTGTAACGACTATCAAGCTGATGACCCAGAGATTTTATTGCTTCCTGCGGGTCTGTCGGGTGCCCCAAAGAACGATAAACCTTAATCCGGTTTGCCTGCCAGTCAGCACCCTGTAGTAATCTTGCACGAGGATCTCCCCACCGGTTACTGCCGGTAACGTAGACATCCCTCCGCCTCAGACTATCCTGCAGTTTACTGAGAAAGCAGAGCGTGTATCCCCTGCGGGTGATATGTTTTTCCTTGTTAATCACCAGCCGTTTCCATGACCGACTGATAATTTCCGTTGGTGCGTCGTCAAAAAACTGCCGCCGTGAGCTGAACTCCCGGCTGAGGTAGTCACAGGCATTCAGAGTGGTAACCCCGGCAGGTGCGGATGAAAATTTAACGGTATTCAGCAGATGGGGCAGGAAACGACGAACGCGCCCGTACTGCTCCACCATTTCTTCATGAAAATTATCGTCTGAGGGCCGGGCAATTTCACGGACAAGCGTGATGATTTCAGCCAGCTTTTGCCTTGGGATGTAGCTGAACACCTCAGCACGAATCGATTCGTCCGGTGTTTCTTCTTTCAGCAGGTACGAACATGCGCTGGCGAGCGCCAATGCAGATTTATCCAGATCCTTCAGCGAGCGGAGCCGTTTTTTCTGCCCAATCTTTCTGGCGTCACGGATGATAACGGCCAGCATGGCGTCCAGAACGTCCAATGCATCATCCAGCGCCAGCGTTTCCCATGCAAGGACAAAGGCAACCAGAACCGCCATCCTTTTCTGCGGTGACATCCTGGCAATATTGAACACCGAAGTCATACCAGCATAACGTGCGAGATTTTTCAGGCGCACAGCCGGGAGTGTACTCAGGTTTTCAGCATGCAGGCCAAAATCGTTCAGAGTTTTCCAGCGTTCAATTGCTTCATTAAACGCCGGACCACTGATGGTCACAGGGCCCTTTTTCAGTGATTCCAGTAAAGACAGGCGGCTGCAATCAGTTGGCCCCAGCAGCATCTCCAGCTGTGAACGCTGTTCGGCTGACGGTATCAGTGCCAGTTTGTTCCACAGGCGCAACGTCGCCTTTTCCCTTACCTCTGAAATCAACCGGGTCAGCGTAGTGGCTCCGGGGAGAATAATACGATGTTGCATAAGCCACCCTGTCGCCAGATCGAAAAGCAGGCCAGGACGTTCGTTGCTTATCCAGCTCCGGGTATATAAAAGACGGGTAAGGCGAAATGTCCAGGGCCAGGCAAATTCACGATACTGATAGTGCTGACGTATCAGCGCTGCATGCTCACGGCGGGTATTTTCCCTCTGACCGTATTCTGCAAGAACGGTGATATCACGAATCCCGAGCTGTCTGGCGGTAAAATGCCGGACGCCGGAAGGAATATGATTCATATCGGTGAGGAAGGTGCCCAGAAAACGGACACATCCAATTTGCAGGGCAATGCCCAGACGGTTGTGATCACCTCTGCTTTTTCCGATAAATTCCTTGTCTGCTTCATCAAGGTGAAAATATCGTGCCAGCTGAAGCTCATCCGGTTCACCGGTGAATCTGCCATAGCTTTCAGTCTGCTCAGTGGTCAGAAAGTCAACGGGCATATCGGCCTCCCTGCCTGACGGGCATTTAGTAACATTTTTCCAACCGTACGAAATGTTATAAATTATCGGACATCGTAAAACTGTTACATTAATATGTCTATTAAATCGTAAATTTGTAATAATAGACATGAGTTGTCCGATATTCGATTTAAGGTACATTTTTATGCGACTTTTTGGTTACGCTCGGGTCTCAACCAGTCAGCAGTCTCTTGATCTTCAGGTCAGAGCACTCAAAGACGCAGGTGTGAAAGCAAACCGTATATTTACCGATAAGGCATCCGGCAGTTCAACAGACCGGGAAGGGCTGGATTTGCTGAGGATGAAGGTGGAGGAAGGTGATGTCATTCTGGTTAAGAAGCTCGACCGTCTTGGCCGCGACACTGCCGATATGATCCAACTGATAAAGGAATTTGACGCTCAGGGCGTGGCAGTCCGGTTCATTGATGACGGGATCAGTACCGACGGTGATATGGGGCAAATGGTGGTCACCATCCTGTCGGCTGTGGCACAGGCTGAACGCCGGAGGATCCTAGAACGCACGAATGAGGGCCGACAGGAAGCAAAGCTGAAAGGAATCAAATTTGGCCGCAGGCGTACCGTGGACAGGAACGTCGTGCTGACGCTTCATCAGAAGGGCACTGGTGCAACGGAAATTGCTCATCAGCTCAGTATTGCCCGCTCCACGGTTTATAAAATTCTTGAAGACGAAAGGGCCTCGTGATACGCCTATTTTTATAGGTTAATGTCATGATAATAATGGTTTCTTAGACGTCAGGTGGCACTTTTCGGGGAAATGTGCGCGGAACCCCTATTTGTTTATTTTTCTAAATACATTCAAATATGTATCCGCTCATGAGACAATAACCCTGGTAAATGCTTCAATAATATTGAAAAAGGAAGAGTATGAGTATTCAACATTTTCGTGTCGCCCTTATTCCCTTTTTTGCGGCATTTTGCCTTCCTGTTTTTGCTCACCCAGAAACGCTGGTGAAAGTAAAAGATGCTGAAGATCAGTTGGGTGCACGAGTGGGTTACATCGAACTGGATCTCAACAGCGGTAAGATCCTTGAGAGTTTTCGCCCCGAAGAACGTTTTCCAATGATGAGCACTTTTAAAGTTCTGCTATGTGGTGCGGTATTATCCCGTGTTGACGCCGGGCAAGAGCAACTCGGTCGCCGCATACACTATTCTCAGAATGACTTGGTTGAGTACTCACCAGTCACAGAAAAGCATCTTACGGATGGCATGACAGTAAGAGAATTATGCAGTGCTGCCATAACCATGAGTGATAACACTGCTGCCAACTTACTTCTGACAACGATCGGAGGACCGAAGGAGCTAACCGCTTTTTTGCACAACATGGGGGATCATGTAACTCGCCTTGATCGTTGGGAACCGGAGCTGAATGAAGCCATACCAAACGACGAGCGTGACACCACGATGCCTGCAGCAATGGCAACAACGTTGCGCAAACTATTAACTGGCGAACTACTTACTCTAGCTTCCCGGCAACAATTAATAGACTGGATGGAGGCGGATAAAGTTGCAGGACCACTTCTGCGCTCGGCCCTTCCGGCTGGCTGGTTTATTGCTGATAAATCTGGAGCCGGTGAGCGTGGGTCTCGCGGTATCATTGCAGCACTGGGGCCAGATGGTAAGCCCTCCCGTATCGTAGTTATCTACACGACGGGGAGTCAGGCAACTATGGATGAACGAAATAGACAGATCGCTGAGATAGGTGCCTCACTGATTAAGCATTGGTAACTGTCAGACCAAGTTTACTCATACTGAAATAATTGGGGGGTGATTACCACCGTAAATTTTTCCCAGACGGTAAAAAGAATTACAGACTTTTATCAACTAAAAAAGTGGCCTGAATATCAGCACTACCGTCAATACCATTTCAGTAAATCAGGATAGGGAAAAATTGGCAAACCCAGTTCTTCACTTGCTCTGCGGGTTCTGTCACCCTGACGTCATACGGTAATCCCCCCCAATTCATTAATCGACAAGGTCATCCTGATGAAACAAATTACCATGAGCGATATGCAGCAACAGAGCGCAGCGGCTGTGCAATCGCCTCGGCTCCGCGCGCACCGTAATTTCCATCCAGAATTAAGCGATTCGGTCCAACGTCTGGCTATTGCCATGGAACCTGGGACCTACGTGCGCCCGCACCGACACCCTCACACCTTCGAGCTACTGTTGCCATTAAGGGGTCGTTTCGTGGTGCTGAATTTTGACGATCGGGGTACCGTCACCCATCGGGCGATATTGGGGGAAACCTGTACGGTGCTGGAGATGGCCGCAGGAACCTGGCATGCCGTGCTGTCGCTGGATACCGGTGGCATAATTTTTGAAGTAAAACACGGTGGCTATCAACCCGTGGCTGCCGATGACTATGCGCACTGGGCTCCAGCGGAAGGAGAACCAGGAACCACGGAGCTTATGGCCTGGTATGCGCAAGCGCAGGTGGGCGACAGCACTTTTGCCGTCTAAGGCGATAAACAAAAACGGAATGAGTTTCCCCATTCCGTTTCCGCTATTACAAACCGTCGGTGACGATTTTAGCCGCCGACGCTAATACATCGCGACGGCTTTCTGCCTTAGGTTGAGGCTGGGTGAAGTAAGTGACCAGAATCAGCGGCGCACGATCTTTTGGCCAGATCACCGCGATATCGTTGGTGGTGCCATAGTCACCGCTGCCGGTTTTATCCCCCACAACCCAGGAAGCAGGCAGTCCAGCCTGAATGCTCGCTGCACCGGTGGTATTGCCTTTCATCCATGTCACCAGCTGCGCCCGTTGGCTGTCGCCCAATGCTTTACCCAGCGTCAGATTCCGCAGAGTTTGCGCCATTGCCCGAGGTGAAGTGGTATCACGCGGATCGCCCGGAATGGCGGTGTTTAACGTCGGCTCGGTACGGTCGAGACGGAACGTTTCGTCTCCCAGCTGTCGGGCGAACGCGGTGACGCTAGCCGGGCCGCCAACGTGAGCAATCAGCTTATTCATCGCCACGTTATCGCTGTACTGTAGCGCGGCCGCGCTAAGCTCAGCCAGTGACATCGTCCCATTGACGTGCTTTTCCGCAATCGGATTATAGTTAACAAGGTCAGATTTTTTGATCTCAACTCGCTGATTTAACAGATTCGGTTCGCTTTCACTTTTCTTCAGCACCGCGGCCGCGGCCATCACTTTACTGGTGCTGCACATCGCAAAGCGCTCATCAGCACGATAAAGTATTTGCGAATTATCTGCTGTGTTAATCAATGCCACACCCAGTCTGCCTCCCGACTGCCGCTCTAATTCGGCAAGTTTTTGCTGTACGTCCGCCGTTTGCGCATACAGCGGCACACTTCCTAACAACAGCGTGACGGTTGCCGTCGCCATCAGCGTGAACTGGCGCAGTGATTTTTTAACCATGGGATTCCTTATTCTGGAAGAGACGAAATAACAACAACATGAATAGTCAATATTTTACCTGAAGCGAGCCACAACGCGTCCGATTTTATGCTTCCGAAAGGCAAATACGGACGTCGCCAGAATGAAACCTAAATTCCACGTGTGTTTTTTATTAGCTTCAAAAATCACTATTTCACGAAGAATTTAGACTGCTTCTCACACATTGTAACATTATTTACAACCACCTTTCAATCATTTTTGATAAATCATTGATTTCATCTTTGCTGCAATGATACTTAATAAACTCTGCAAGTTATCCACAGAGCAACACTCAATTTTATTGATGATATTCTTATTATACCAGACATTTTTCATACACTCCCTTGTACGGATAGTTTTCCGACAACTTCATGATTACATATCTTGCGGTTTTGATTATTTTTGCTGCAAGAAATACATACTTCAAACGAAAGGTCTTTATTTGCTGTCTGTATTCTGAAGAGTCCAAGGAATCAAACTTGAACAACAAAAATAGGTTATATGAAAGCATCATCATTTGAAACACGGCTTCATTCGCCCAAAATGACTTTAGCAAGAGATGACCCACCGCCATGTCGTATTTGGCTTCTTTGATATAGTTTTCAGCATTACCACGCTTTTCATAGTATATAACTACTTTTTCAGAAAGCAAGGTAGTATTTGTTACAAAGAAAAAGTAGTCGTATTCGGAACCTTCTAAAAGTGATAATTGTGCTCTTTCTTTTTCTGGTTTCAGTACGCGAGATACGACAAATCTTCTGTCTTTTTCCCATTTAACTAATTTTGTATACAGTTCTGTAGTTTCTCTACCTTCTTCTCCTTTAACGAATACAATTGATGAATTCGTTGCTTGTGAGGTGAGTGTAGAATAACTTTTGGCTTTAATTAAATATTTGCATCCAAGAGATTCTATCGTTTCGATAATTTTTTCATCAAAGTAGCCACTATCCATTCGAAATAAAATTTCTAAATCGTCTGATTTGATGTTAGCAACAATTTCTTTGATCATTTCCGCAGCACCGTTTGCAGTGTAAGTATTGCCACTTCTTACAAATCCGGTAACATATGCTTTTAATTCGTCGCAAAATGCAAATTGGATATTGTAGCATCGGTTTCCCAGTTTCTTAGGATTATATCCTTTTGACGCACCTTCTTGATGACCTTCTACGTTAATTACACTACTATCAATATCAATCGTAATGGATGTCAATTTACTTTTAGTGAGCAGTTTTTTAAAGACTTTAAAATTAATGTCTCTAAACATTTGGGTTGTCTTGAAGTTGAAGTTTCCTAGAAACCGTGACACTGTTTCAGGTTCTTTTACGGAAATATCAAACTCGTTGACGAGGGGATCATTTTGAAGTAGCTTTAGACGTTCTAACTTATCAATGCCAATGAAGTGACCGCAGAGCATGGTCTTTATATGATTCATCTTGATTTTATTTGTTGAGTCATTATCAAATACGAGGTCATTTTCAATAAAATCAAAAATCCCATTGCTTTTTGCATTCTCAAGGAGCAGAAAAAGACCTGCATTTGATGTTAGATTCTTAGCTTTGAAATCAATTTTATTAATCATAATTAGAACCCCTTTTTACTACTTTTCTTACTATTATTTTACCATATATCGAGTCATAAAAGCTGATAATTTAACATATTTTTGAGCACTTTTCTTTCACCCAATGGGTGAAAGCTGAATTTCGAAGGAATGCATATTTATCAAGGCTTTGATTATGCTTTTTGAAGTACTGACGTAGAATCTAGGTCATATATACTTTAGATTGATTTAAAACTTCATTTTTAATTTAAAAGGATCTAGGTGAAGATCCTTTTTGATAATCTCATGACCAAAATCCCTTAACGTGAGTTTTCGTTCCACTGAGCGTCAGACCCCGAACACGCTTTATATGCAGGAAGCGCTATCACATTTGCGCAGCGCTGGTGAGATCCCGGAAGACGAGCATATCTCACGCCTGTCGCCACTGATGTACGGTCATATCAACATGCTGGGACATTATACGTTCACGCTGCCGGAAAATATTCTGAAGGGAGAGTTGAGGCCATTAAATTTCAATTCAAACAATGAATTATTGCCTTAACGTGGTTTTTTACACGATTGAACCTCGAACCCCTATATCGGCTAAAGCACTCCGGTAGCTTGATTCACCCCACGGCCACGGCAGGATCTTGGCCGTCGCAAGCGCCAGGGGAAAATCTTCAGCTGCAAGCCTGAGTGATTTCATGTGCGTGTAATCCATCGCCCAGATGATTTTTGTGAAGAAGAACTCGCGCTCGTTCATGTCCGGGCGCGCGTCCTGGCCCTCCGTGCAAGTAATCGGCCTGAATTGGCAGTATCAGCGCGCGTAGTAAGTCATGGATCGCCGGTTGCGGCAGTCTGCGCGCCAGATTAATTACCCGGTCGAACTTCAGTTTATCCTGCTTGCGCTTGTCGGTCTGCTCCATCAGATTTCATGGCCCCCTTCTTCATGCTCATGCTCATGGGTGTGTTCTTTTCCGGTATGGCTCTGTTCCGCCTGAGACGTCTGCGGCATGGCGTAATCGTCGTAAATGCTGCTGTCAAAGTCGTAGTCTGATGCTTCGGCATAATGCTCGTAATCGGCATACTCCTGCGCGCTCCACTGCTGATCGTCGGCAGCAGCATAATCATGGGCCAGTTCTGCATCATTTTGCTGTGCTTCATGACGCCGCAGGCCAACGGAATCATCCATAGGGTTCTGCTTAAGATGAAAGGCGTCCTCTGCGTTGCTCACCGGCTGATAATCAGTGCCGGTTGTCATGTTATGTTCATCGGGTTTCTGGTTAAACGCCATGCTTTCCCCCGTGGCTTCTGGCAGACCTTTTTCAGCTGATCGGGTTTCTAAACTGGTATCGCGGCCAATATCCTTAAACCTGGCCTCAAGCCCAAAGAAACGGTCAATTTCTGCGGCCGTGGTTTTCGGGCTGTCGCGGCTCACGCTCGATGCCAAAGATTTTTTATCGTCGGTAAAAATTTCCACCTCATGACGCGCACGCGAAATACCAACATAAAAAACGTCCTTAGAAGTGGTAAGCGATTTGGTATCTATGTTGAACAACACGCGATCACAGGTAAGCCCCTGGGATTTGTGGACGGTGGTTGCATAAGCATAGGAAAGATAAGAAGCCTGTTTTTTGTCCAGCTCAACCGTGCGCCCTTTTTTGTCCTCAAGCGTCAGTTTTTCACCCTCCACGGTTTTCACCGTGAAGCGGTCGCCGTTGGCAACGTCCAGCGTTTTATCGTTACGCGTTACCATGACCTTATCGCCCGGCGCCAGTTCGGCGCTGACTGCCTGGTATACAGACAGCTTGGTGTGTGTACGCGGGCTGAAAGCGATCTGCTCACCGCTGCTGCTTTCAACCGTCAATTTGTTGCCCGGCCCGGTATCAAGAACCTGGTAAGACTCGCCCCGCTTCATACCATTTTTGTAATCCTGTTCGGGGATAATGATTTGCCCTTTACTGAAATAACGGCTGTCGCGGCGTTCCGCCTGTGTCGAATCCACGCGGTCAAGTAGCGTGAACGTTTCGCCGGTTCCGGCAAGCCCCAGATTGCCCCGGATGTAGTCATTGAGGGTTTTGCGTGAGGCGTTCGTACCAGAGATTATCAGGGTGGCATCCTGTTGTTCTGAGGACAGAGACAGGTAGCGATCGGCAAGTTGAGCGAGTCGGGGCGCTTCTTCCTTCAGTTCGTTCACGCCGGTGATATTTTTCAGGGCGCGCGCGGCATTACCTTCAGCGGCATACTTAACCGCCTCAAGCAAAACTTCATTCTTCTGTCGCTGAATGTCTTTCATGTAGCTGGTCTGCATACCTGCTTTAATCAGCTGCTCAAAAGGCTTACCGGCTTCTACCGCTTTCGTCTGTGACGTATCCCCCAGGAATACCGCGCGAGCGTTATGCTTCTCGATCACCTCCATCAGCTGTTTCATCTGCCGGGCGGGTATAACCCCGGCTTCATCAATGAATACGACTGATTTTTCATCCAGCTTTTTATCCTTCGCTTTGAGGAAGGCGGCAACGGTGCGGGCCGGTAATCCATCATCTTCAAGCGCTTTTTTCTGTGTCCCATAGGGGGCCAGCGCCGTGACCTTCAGCCCTTGTGACTCCAGCAGCTCTTTAGCGGCCATCGTCATATAGCTTTTACCGGTACCGGCGTAACCATGTGCGGCCACAAAACGATCTTTGCTCGTCACAATTTCTGTAACTGCGCGCATCTGCTCATTCTTGAGGGTTTTCCCGGCGAGCAGCTGGCCTGCAATCTCTGCGGTCAGCTGTCGCGGCATCTGCCCCCGGCCGCGTGATTCGATAGTCAGAATGGAACGCTCAAGGCGAATACCCTCCACGGTAGTGACGCGGTGGCTGGTCTTTTTAAGCCTGCCGTTTTTAATACCATCATCTACCGCAAAACGGGCTTTATCCGCACGCATCCCGCTATTCGTCAGCGAGTCGATCCACTCTTTGCGCGTCAGAGTTTCGGCCATAACTGAAGCACCGACCTTCAGCGTTGATTGATACCGGGCTTCGCCCTCGATGATGGCGCCCTTCTGTACCGCCTTCAGGTACGCTTTTTCAACATCGGCCATTGTGGCATGGCCCAGCACCTGCTTATTAGCGATCTGAATCAGCTTCTGGCGTTCAAAGCTGGCATCGCGCTCTGACAGCGACTTAACTGCAAACTGGATAGCCCGGTCAGCTTTAACCTCAGGGCTGGTAAAATCCGGGGCCATGTTGCGCGCAATATCAGCCTCCAGAGGTTTACCGTGTCCCTGCCATTCACGGTTATCAAAATCAATGCCTAGCGTTTTGGCGCGGCTGGCCCATTCCTGGTGAATTTCTTCACGGGAATGCTCTGTTTTCTTTTCACGCGTCGCCATCGAGACGCGGCTTTTCGTCTGAGCATCGGCGGTTTCCCGCGTCAGGCCCATTGCAGCGAGTCCCTTTTCAATTTGCTCCGACCGGCGGGAAAAAGCGCGAATCTGTTCGTCTGAAAAATGGGCCATATCGAACGTGTTATTTTTGCTGTTGTAACGCAGCTCATAACCGGCTTTGGTCAACTCCAGCGCCAGCTCCTGTTTGTAAACATCGCCCAGGTGCATTTTGTTACGCATCAGCTCATCATTTTTGAGCGCGCGCCACTGGCCGTCCTCGCGCTGGGTCATGTTCATGACAAAAGCGTGGGTGTGCAAATCAGGATCTAGCGCCCTGGACGTTTCGTGGCGAAAAGTAGCGACGACAAGGTTATTGGTATTCTGGGTTACTGATTTCCCCTGGCGAGTCGTCCGGGCCTGCGCGAGTTTTTCAGCTTCACGCACAGCAGCGGCAACAGCTTTTTCATGAGCCTCGATAATGGTTTTATCGCCGTGTATCAGCGCCTGCATGGATACCCCTTTAGGCGCTGAAAACGTCAGGTCGTAGCCCAGACGCTCTTTTTTGGCATCACCCACGTGTCGCTGCATATGCGTGAAGGTATCTATCTCTCCGACAAGCAGCTCTTTAAACCGGGCTGATTCAACGTCCCCGGATAAGCCGAGGGCTTCAGCTCCGGTTCCCTGCCAGGACGTGAATGATGAATCCTTACTGTAGTAATCATCCTTTGCATCAGAGTAGTAGCCCACAACGCTAGTGACGTTCTGGCGGGTAATCGTGGTTATATCAAGCATCAGATCTCCCTCAGTTCAATGCCAGGAACAGGGTTTTTGCGATGGTATTTAACGTGTTTAGCCTTGAACTTAGCGACGGGCATATCACCAGGCAACGCCAGATAGCCGGTGAGGTTTGGCAACATTGATATTTCGGTAGGCGTTACGGCACGAACAACTTTAACGTCGCGGCGTTTACGGACAATCCAGGGCTTCTGAGGATCGGATTCTTTACGCTCAACTTCGCCTTCTATCTCACCGAGTGAGCGCGACATTTGATCCAACGTTTCATCACCGAGACGGCTGCCGCCCAGCACGATGTTAGAACGCATGTTAGCCAGAATTGTCTGAGCCATATCCCGACCATAAACCTTAACCAGCTGAGAATAGGTTTGATAGCCAGCATAAACACACAGACCGCTTTTACGCCCTTTGGTCAGTGCATCGTTGAGGTTTGGCAGAAACTGGAGTGATTCCAGCTCGTCAATAAATACATTAATGCGGCTTTCTTTTTCACCCATACCCAGCACGATAGAAAAAATCGAATCCAGCCAGCAGGAAATTAGCGGATTAAGTGACCTTTTCATTTCTTCCTGCCAGGTGATAAACAGGGTTCCCGGCTTTCCATCATCAAGCCAGTCACGCAGGGAAAAATTACCTTCCGGCATTTTCAAATGTGGGGCAAGATTCTTACTGAGAACAAATCGCGCGCTTCCAACTGCTTTTTCAGACCCGGAAAAAATAGCTTCGGCAGGCGTCCCCATTAAAAATTCTTTTAATTTTTTCTGGTCAACGTTACAGGCCCAGTGAATAACTTCTTCCATAGTTACTGTGCTATATAGGCTGTGAAGTTTTTTCGAAACTTCACTAAAAATAAGACGGCCATAGCCGAACCATTCTTCAGTAGCCATATCAGGGCTTTCCTGAACAATAGAGTTCACTAAGCGCTCGTAATCATATGAACGGCGAATTTCATTGAAAAACACCCAGCCTTCAGTGCGTTTATCATAGGCGTTTAAAATAACATCGCCGGGACGATAGAAATTCTTTAAGAAGCCCCCATTTGGATCTAAAGCAATATTTTTGCCGCCTCTAATGATGCTCTTAAATAACAGTTCATTGAAAATTGTGGTTTTACCAGTACCGGTTGTACCGGCAATCGAAAAATGCAAGTTCTCAGCGTATGTAGGTATGGGGATATTAGCCACGGTTAACTGGTTGACACCTCTTTCGCGTGTTTTATCAGCGAGTGTTCTGGCGCGAACAAGCTCTGTACCACGATAAATCTTTTTGAATCTTTCGCCTTTAAACACGCGTGATTTATCATAAATGATAAAAGCGATCAGACCGCCAACACCAATAAACCAGCCAGCAATTAAAGCTGACCATAAAGGCCATAGCGAAAAAGTATTCTTAACCAGATACGGAATCAGGTATTTAGCCGTGGATGGATCAATACCGTAGGTAAATTTTGCAACTAGAAACCATACCATCACTGGAGGCAAAGTAATTGCAAATAAAAATGCTAAGCCTCTTTCTCTATCGTCCATTTCAGCGCTCCTTTTTTGGTTCCCAGACTTTGTAGCCGTTACGTTCAACCTCTGCTTTTGCCGCTTTGGTTTTGCCCGGTTCTGCTATCGAGCGCAGGAGGATTAGCGTTTCAATAGCGAGTGATTCATGCAACATCATCTGTCCTGCCGGTGGGAATTTTACGCCAGATAGCGTTTCGGTTATTGCCTTCAGCTCATCGCGCAGTGGGCCAAAATCCGCATCTGAAGCACGGTCAAAAAGATAATCCAGTTTGCGATTTACGTCGCTCAGCCGGTCGGCAACTATTTTCAACCCGGACTCCCGATCACCTGGGCCAGCTTCAATGCAGCGCCGCAGATAATCTGACCGATTACCTCCTGAAACCAGGTCTATATAGGCCAAAAGTTCATCTGATACTTTTGCGGTTATTATTGGCATTCAGTCCTCACATTGTGCATTTTTTAAACAAAAAATTGGGATCTAACAAGCTGAAATCTTAGTATTACCAAAGTAATAAAGCAAACTCATTATAAAACAATGAGTTATTGGGTGTTTTTAATACCTAATTATTACCGAATATTGTTGCTATTTATTTTTTTATCTTTTAAATCAGTATGATAGCGTGATTTATCGCGCTGCGTTAGGTGTATAGCAGGTTAAGGGATAAAAAATCATCTTTTTTGGTAGGGGCGATCTACGTAGGTTAAGGACTAACTGGCTAAAAAGCGTTCAATATTCCGTATTCATGCTTGCATGAATACCAGTACAACAAAAGTACATCAAAATTACATCAAAATTACATCACTTGAAGGTTGACAGTACAACAAAATTACATCATTCTTTGGTCATGAGGTAGCCAGTACAACAAAAGTACATCAAAAGTACATCAAAATTACATCAAAATTACATCATTCTAAATGAGGGTACTATGAAGCCCAAAAGTATCAGGGCGGCACTTCAGTTGATGTTGCCGGAAATAGAAGAAATGCTGTCACTGGGAGTTTCCAGGGAGGAAATTTATAAGGCAGTTTCTGAACGCTTCGGCCTGGAAGGTGTGAACGTTCGTAGCTTTGATACGTCCCTATATAGAGCGCGGCAAATCCGGAAAAATGGAATGCACAATACACATGAAAGGATGCCGAACAATGATGATAGTGTATTGCACAATACACAAAAAGGAGGTAGCGAGAAAGGTGCAGAGGAAAGTGTATTGCACAATACACAAACGCCGCCTGAGCCTGAACCGCAAGGAAGTGAAAAAAAAGAAAGTCCCGGCATTATTGATAAAGAGTTCTTCAATAAAATCAGTGAAGATTTCGACCCTAAGATGTTCAATAAAAAATTCTGAGGTGATTTATGAAAGTAGCGGTAATTAATTACAGTGGCAGCGTTGGTAAAACCTTAATTTCATCCTACCTGTTAGCCCCGCGTCTGACTGGAGCAAAATTCTATGCGGTTGAAACTATCAACCAGTCTGCTTCCGATCTGGGGATTGAGAATGTTTCCATTTTTAAAGGTGATGACTTTTCACGGTTGATTGAAGATATTGTTTTTGAAGATGCCGGGATTATTGATATTGGTGCGTCAAACGTAGAAGCGTTCCTGATGGCAATGTCCCGCTTTGACAGTGGCGCGAATGAATTTGATAAGTATGTAATCCCGGTTACGCCTGATAATAAGGCCATTGATGAAAGCCTGAAAACAGCACATACGTTAAGTAAGGCAGGTGTAAGCAGCGATAAAATCATCTTTGTTCCAAACCGCATTAGTCCAGATAGTGAAGTAGAGGATGTACTGGCGCCGGTATTTGAATTTGTCAAACGAACGAAAGTTGGCAAAATCAGCAAGAAATCTGTTATTTATAACAGTGAAGTTTTCGAATATCTCGCGTATCACCGTATCTCATTCGAAGCATTGACCGCTGAAGATCCAGAAGAATTTAAAGCCCGCGCTAAACAAACAACGGATGCTGACGAGCGCAAAAAACTGGCCCGCCGTTATACCTACATGAAACAGGCAATTCCTGTTAAAGCTAATCTCGATAAAGCATATGCGGCTTTAATGGGAGAATAAAATGGAAAAGCAGCCAGATAAATTTGAAGTTCTGATGGATTGGTTTTTAGGTGACGCGAAGGAAATCACCGCAAGTCAGAAAGAAATGACTGAGATACTTTCTGCGCTTTCGGAAAAGCTGGCAAAAGACACCGAAAGTTTAGGAGAGACGGCAGACTCTCTTAAACGGACTTTAGTAGAAAACCAGCGTTCAATTAGCCTGGCAATTAGTGATGATGCTAAGGCGCGTGAGGAATTTCTGACGAAGTTCCGCCGCGCGCAGGCGTCCAGAGCTGAGACGTTAACCCGTCAGATCCTTTTTATTACAGCTGGCTGCACTATTGTGGGCGCCGCCGTGGGTGCCGCGATAGCCATAATTCTACTGAGATAATGTAAACCGGGCATGTCCCGGTTTTTTTTCAAGCGAAGCGCGGAGGCCGCAGGCCGGAGGCATTAGTGGCCGCCGCCCGAAGGGGCGAGACGCGTAGCGGCTCGATGCGCAGCACGGCAGAACGGCCCCGCAGGGGTAATGCCCGGTTTAATTCAACGTGACAGTCACGTGGAGGAAAAATATGAATGACCGACAGCGTGAACAAGCCCGTATTCGCCAGGCCCGGCGCCGCGCGCGACTCAAAGAGGAAGGCGCTAGCGTGACAGTCACGCTAACAAAACAGGAAGAAGCAATGTTACAGGAGCTTTGCCGGGTTCGTCGTCCAGGACGAACAGCCTATTCCACGAATGAGTTTTTCCAACTGCTGCTGATCCGAAACTGGCAACAGTGGCAGGAGCAAAAGGCGCAGCTGGGGAAATGCCAGGCTTGCGGAAAGCTGAAAGCGGAGGGAGGTTGCGGCGGCGAACGGCAGAGCGAAACCTTTAACTGCTGGCTAGCCGTCGAAGCAAACGAGCTTAATGTGTAGTGTATTGTGCTATACAGAAATTGCCAAAAGCAGCGCGGAGTAATAACTGAAACGGCCGCGCAGCGGAAAGAAAAAAGCCCGGTCAATCCGGGTTTTTTTCTTTCGGCGGCTCAGTAATCGTCTAGATCTCCGCAGCCCAGCGGGCAACAATTACGCTCAATACCGTGGCTGCAATAATCGTTTTCCCGATCCTGCCGGATTTCTTCCGCGATCTCGTCTTGGGTCAGATAGTCAAATTCACGCCGCGCTACCGCGATCAGTTCTTCCCGATACTCGGCCGGAACGCCAGCAAGATAGCCGTCAATAACCGCGCTCAGGCGGCGCTGATACAGTTCATAAATCAGGCCGCAGCGGGGCTGCTGTTCGCGCGCAAAACTCTCACACTGGCGACGAAAATCTTCAAGAGTCTGCTCAAGGGTTTGTGTGGTCATGTCGTTTGTCCTCGATCTTTCTGTTAAAGACCCGGCTTGGCCGGGTCGTCAGTGCTATTTAGTTTGTTGCAGCAGCTGGTCTAATTTTGCCGCCAGTGCATACGTCGATGTGAAAGCGCCTTGCAGGCGCTGATTAGGCAGCTGGTTGAACGCTTCGAGGCAGGCGCGCAGCAATAATTCTTTCTGAGATTCGACTTCTTTTTTCAGCTGGGAAGGGGTGGTAACAGTGGTCATGCTTACTCCTTAGTGATCCGATACCGGCAATTTTTCGGGTGGCGGTATTGCCTCCCGATGATTTAATTATCGGTGATTACGCCTTTAAAGTCAATACAAGTACGGAATTTATTTACATGTTTTTATGCCCGTCAGGGCATGGAAGGCGACCGCGCCGGA
>NZ_JBMKIA010000048.1:0-17457 GCF_049238215.1 Enterobacter cloacae complex sp. IR5441 | reverse complement strand
TACGGCCCACAGAATGATGTCACGCTGAAAATGCCGGCCTTTGAATGGGTTCATGTGCAGCTCCATCAGCAAAAGGGGATGATAAGTTTATCACCACCGACTATTTGCAACAGTGCCGTCCAGCGGATATCAGCGCTGAAAGATGATGGCTGAGCGTGGAGGCAGGAATCTCAAGGTGCTTCTGCAGTTCGCCAACCGGCAGGCCTTCATGACCCGCCCTGACCAGCTCCCGGTATATGCTGAGACGTGTCGGGTGGCCCAGTTCTCGAAGTGCGTTTGCAGCAGTGTTTAAATCCATAATACCTCCTTTATCTATATTTCCAGAATAATAGAAATATAGCCTGCGTCAATCGTTTCTGCCGTGAGGGTACCGCTTTCCCAATCATGCTCTGTCCGCCAGGTTATGGGGGGCAGAGCCAGAGCACTACCGAAATCCTTGCGAATACCCGTGCAGGGAATAATTTCCGCCCCCTTTATGGCCGGAAAAAAAACTGATAAACGTCGCCTTTTCAGAAGGTTGCTTTCTTAACGTGGTTTTTCGCATGGTTGGACCTCAGACCCCATATAGGCAGCGCTAAGGGCAATCCGTGGGTACAGGATATTAACCACCGCGTTACTTTGTGGTTGCCCTGGCGGATAGGCTTTGTACGAGGAGGGAACCATTCTATTGCCAGCGGCGTTCTGGCCGGTGAGGGTGAGGTAATACCCGATACGGTTTATGATATGCGGTATTTGCTCGATATTGTCAGCACTGACGGGTATTACTGGTACATGAGCGGGAAGATCTGCGAGAGAGTCAGTGACTACCGTACAGCCGCCTTTTTTGAAATAGGCCGCCTGCTTACACTGTGATTCCTTCAAAATATCTCAACGAAATTTCCCGACACCTGTTTAAGCTATCTTGCTGATATTTCTGTTTTTCGATTTTTGCCGGCGCGATGCCGGCGACGTTGGCCAGCTGCCCCGTGCGCGATACTGAGATCAGTTTCTTTGAACAAAAAAAACCGCCTTTCGGCGGTCAGTATTCAGTAGCTGGAACGGTAGTCTCTCCCCCGATTCCAGCGGTCTTGCCAGTGTTCGAGGAATGATTCAGCGAGCTTAGGCATGTTCCAGATCACCACCGCATTCTCCGAGTTTTTCGTTTCGGCCGCTTTGGTGAAATTAAAGCTGCCAGTTTCAACGGTCACATTATCCACGATGATCACCTTGTCATGCTGGATAGGGAAATCACTGTCAGTACGCAAAGGGATGCCGCTGTTCGCTATGTAGTTCATGGCCGCAATGCTGGCGCGCCCCGTATTGCCCCTTTCATCAATTACGATTTTCACATCAACTCCCCGTTTTTTGGCTGCTACCAGTGCCTTCATAATATCCGGGGCGGTAAAAGAATAAGCCATCATCCGTATCGAGGTTTTTGCGGAGTCAATGGCGCTCAGGACGAGAACGCGGGCGCTTCCTTCAGGCGAGTAGCCAACCTGAACGGATGGTTCCACCGCAAAGGCGGGCAGGGCGGCTGTCGTAAATGCTGCGGCCAGAAGCCAGGTTGCTAAGTTTTTCATTACAGGCTCCCGTTCACACACTGCATTTTATATTCAGGGTCAAAATAAATTTCTTTGATTTTCCGCTTTTCCATATGCACCACAACGTCAATGGTGGAGTAGAGCATTCGCATAATATCGCTCATATCGAGCATACGGCCGATAGGGGTCGCCTTGATAAGCAGCCCAATACGGTTAAAGGCATCGCGCGCAGAGTTAGCGTGCGTTGACATAACACCGCCTGGATGGCCGGTATTAAGTGCTTTAAGATAATCCCACGCAGCATCATCCCTAAGCTCAGTCATGATGATACGGCCCGGTGTCAGACGCATACAGGCTCGCAGGGCATCAGTGGCGCTGACGCGGCCGATCTTTCCTGCATCGCCGTACATCATATAAACGGCTTCTACAACGTGATCGACCGTGACTTCGTGAACGTCCTCTAAAATAATTACACGCTCGTCTTTATGTAGCGATTTTAACAGCGCGCGCGTGAGTACCGTTTTCCCCGACCCGGTTTCACCGCAGATCACGATAGTGCGTTTCTTCTCAACGGCGGTTTGCAGGAATGCGGGCCATTTTTCGCTGCTGTGCAGCTCTTTAAGGAAAAAATCATCATCCGTTAGGCTTTGCTTGCTGCCGGTAATCTTCCGGCAGTCACTGAAAATCCCCTCGCTGGTCAGCTGCTCCAGATTTTTATCGGCCGCCAAATCCTTACGAAACGCTACGGCCGTTGTACCGTCAATCACCGCAGGGGGCAGACAGATAACGCCCCTGATCCCGCCAGGCAGGATCACGTCATTAATGGCCTGCATGGTCAGCTTGTTGCTGCTCACCAACGATTTAGCAAGGTTCCTAATAAAATCTGCCGTAATTGCCGCGTTCTGCACAACCCTGCGGCCGCTGAACGTATCACAGATAACTTCCTGAAAGCAGTTAATGCGAATTTCAAAAACAGTAGGATCTTCTAAATACTCGCGCAGTGGGCCAAGTTGATAGAAAGCTGCATCAGTCATGATTACTCCTGAAGAAAAGCGGGCGCTAAGCGCCCACTTTTTTAGTTGTCTGCGAGCGTATAAACGCCGCTGAAATCGAGGTCGCGGGCAACAAAAATGCTCACCGCATCACCCTGCTGATCGTAGAGGGTAGGGGGGATAGACATGTAAGAGCGAAGTGCTTCAGACGCCAGCTGCTCACCGCTGTTTTCTGTGCTGTTGTACTGAATGTTATTACTCTGCGTCTGGTTAACCAGCGCCGTTAAGGTGTCAGAGAACAACGAAATCATGATCGCACCACGCAGACGCTCCCACATATGGGTATCCACCTGGCCCGGAATCCCCGCGCTGCCGAGTGAGTTCGTTCCGGCACTGTCAATATTAACGATTGTCCCGTCCTGGTCATTGCGGATACGCTCCCAGAGAACAAACACGCGCGCCTGGCCGTCTTTGATACCACCGGTAATCTGCCCGTCAACCCATGAGCCTTTATCAATCAGCCTAACGAGTCCATCAGCTGAGTAAACGTCCTGTGAAACCCGGCAGGAAACCTGACCCGGAACAGTGGTATCCAGCTCGGTGCCGGTACCACAGGGGATCATTTTGCCTTTCGGAACAGTCAGGCTGGGATTAGCCATGACTCCAGCGCGGCTAGCCTTCAGCCTTGCAGGAGTCAGGTTTTTAGCGAGTGCTGAACTACCTTCGCTTGTTTCGTTGTCCTGGGGCTGCACTCCGGGACTATTGCTTGTAGCCGCCTGATTAGTCTGGGCCAGCTCGCCGCCCAGACGACGCTGCATAGCCAGTTCTTCAGGCGAAGGTTCTTTACGCTTATTAGAGGTACGCGCGGCGGTATTGCTGCTGCCCGCATCTGCATCTGCCTGTGCGGCAGCCTGCACAGCACGGGCATCAGTGGCGCTATTCTGCGCAGTTGCAGGTTTATTAACATCAGGATCGCTGTTAAAGCTGTAGTTTGGCAGTGTATTGGCCTGTTGCGCTTTACCACCGTCTTTATCAGCTTCAGCTTTAGCCGGGGTGCGAATTTTACCCATGACCGTAATCCCGATGAATACCAAAGCAAGCAGCGCCATCAGTATGACAAAGGCTTTCATACCAGGAGCCGAACGGCGGTTACTGCCTTTAAATCCGCCACGCTCGCTTTCAAATTCACCGTCTCCGGTGTTTTCATCGAGTTCCTGATCTACATCGACACTTTTACGGGCCATCAGTTATCCTCCCCAATTTGAACCCTGCGCACATCCGGGGAAGCCGTACCGGTTGCTACCGCACCGGCGCCCGGTGCGAAATTATTATTACGAACGCCAACGACTTTATCGCCCAGACGAATACGCCACTCTTTAGCGACGGTTTCCACCTCGATGATGTTGCGGTTCTCACCCACAACATGAGAGTTAGGCAGCGTTTCTTTGCCACTGGCCGAGATCATGTAGACCTGCGGTAACTCCGCATTGGCCGGAAACTCAAACCGGGTAAAGCGGTAGTTATCCCAGACGTGAACCGGCTGGATGCTGCGCATTTCAGGCTGTTCGCTCATTACGTACTGATAGTTCTTCGCCCCCGCAAAAGCCGTCTGCTTCAGCTTCTGCGTAATGCGTTTTTTATCAGCCGCGCTTTTGGCTTTTTCCTGCTGCTCAAACGGATATTCATAGGTCAGCTGAAGAACGGCCTGGCGCACAGCCCACGGCGTTTCAATAAAGGATTTTGATACCGTACCGTCTGCATTTTTCTTCGTTTCTTCACCGATGAAATGGAGGACGATGTTATAGGTGCGCTTATCGGTGACGATCACCAGGTTGGTATCACTCATGGCCTGTTTCGGCTTCACAAAAAAATGGTTCATTTTGTGCGCAAACGTCCAGCTTTCAGAATCGCCAAAAGCATGAGTGATATAGGTTTCGTCAGGCGCGACAACAATGTGGGTAGCCACACCGGCGATAGCGTCAATTTTGACCACATTAACAGGGTTATAAACAACGCTTTTAATGCGATAGTCATAAGGAGAATTGCGGCCAACCTCAAGCGCCATAACGTTAGTGGCCGCGCCTCCCAGGACTGACAAAACGACTGCTGAAAGAAGTAGTTTTTTCATGGGGCAGCCCTCAGTTAACTTCAGGGTTGACGCGATAACTCGTCACGCGGAAACCCAGCGGGTTGACATAACGCTGCTCAGCATTCATCGCCAGCGATTTATATTCATACCCCATAATGGCAATCCAGCGCTGCGGCTGATCATCAACGGGATTGCTGCGCACGCGGCGAACCGTAGTAAAGCGTATCGTTGCTACGCCGTGCGGTTTATCGAGGATCACAGAGTTAATCTTCACGCGGGTCGTTTCACTGTCGCCCAGAACCTTATCAAGACCGTTGCGGCCCTTGAACTTGCTCTGGTAAGACTCTGCCACGTTCGGCGTGGACATTAAGCCAACGGCCGTATAGTCGACCTGAACTGAATAGAAGTCATAGCTCTCACGGTGAATGACATATTGTGTCAGCCAGAACTTATCAATTTCGTCACCATAAGAGGTCTGGTCGCGGGTCAGCTTGACCTGCTGTACTTCGTGAGTGGCCTCGTTGAGCGTTAGCAGATGTGCGGGGATTGGCTGGCTGTACTTATGCACCACGTAACCAACTAAAGAGAGTGCAAAAACAGTTACCACCGCTGAACCGGTGGCAACCATCCAGGCGGTACGCCGGGACTTCAGCACTTCATCCATCAGATCAACTTCAAGCCCTTTACGGCTTTCGTTGAACTCTTTAATGGCTTCACGTGTAAGCCCTGTTTTTTTATTAGCTTTCATTTGCACCACCTTGCGTATCAACCGGGATTGTTTTGTTTACTGGAACGGTGTTGCTCCAGTCCGGCTCCGGTGGCGGTTTATGCCCGCTGGAACAGGCGCTAATCAGAAGAACTCCCATAAGCAATAAGCTGCGCATTACGGCATCCATTATCGGTTGTTGAACGTACTAATTATAATAAGTCGCCGAAATTGCAATTTCAACGACTTTTGTTTTAATTTTATGCAGCCTTCTTCCCGCGACTGCCCCTTGCCTTACCACTTAAATTAGAACCACTGCTTCCTCCGCTGTTGCTGCCACTTCCTCCACCTGCCGATTGCTGGCCGCCGCCACTGTTACCGCCTCTGAACGCATTACCGCCAAACATGCCGTGGCTGCCCATATTGCCAAGCGCCTGCATGGAAGAACCCGTAGAGCGTGCGGCGTCAGCAACTCCGGCGCTGATACCGCTACCCCAGCTGGCGGCAATTTGCGGAATCTGGAACAGAACGAAAACGGAAATGACCGTCAGTAATAAGGCGGAGATAGAACCAGTGATTGATGAGTAAGCGGCATCAGAGTTCATCGAGGACAGGAGGTTGTCGAACATCTGCATGATGAAACCAAACACGAGCGCAAGAATGACGACGACAAGGCCATAGTTAATGACCGACGCCAGCCAGCGAGCAAAGATGTTTTTTGTCGCTCCCCACAGCAGGCAGAAGATTGCAATCGGGCCAAAACAAAGCGTAACGGCCAGAAGGATCTTAGCCATGATCACAAAGCCCGCACCGAGGCCGCCCAGCACAACGGTAGCAATCATCATAATGCCGCCAATGGCATACGCGGCCAGGCCGCTCGATGAAAACACGTCTGCGGCTTCCCATGCGGTGTTGACGATCTTGATACCTTTTTCAATACCGCTATCAATAATCGCCGGTACGCCACTTGCACCGACTTTATTAGGGGCAGACAGTATCCCGGCAAAATCATCCGGCAGGTGAAGCGCCACGTTGACCAGTTCCTGTTGATACCAGCCGCCCGCCGTTGCAAAGCTCAGGATAAGGGCTATGGAAAGATACTCTTTAATCAGCGAACTCAGGCTGTCGCCCGCCCCCGGATTAAACGCTGAGTACATCCCCTGAACCATCAGCTTGATTGTCAGACAGGTGGCAATCAGAGGCGTTACATCAGAGATAATGGTGGCAACATTGGCGCTCACCATTGACGTAATCGCCCCGTCTACTTTTGCGAAAATGTCTGCGACTAGGGTGAATGCCATATTGCCTCCTTACTCCTAAATTTTCGGTGAATTGATTTCGCCGTCTTTTTTGCCGAACACAAACAGCTGACGATCGGCTTCGCGCGCGTTTTTGCAATCAGGTTTCTGAAGTTCATCCGCGTCTTTCTTGCATTCCTGAATTGTTGCCTTGCGCTCTTTCTCATGTTTTTTGTACCACTCCACGTCATGCGAGGCATCGCAGGCCACCAGGAGGAAAGGGATAACAAGCAGTAGTTTTTTCATAATTACCTCAGTTAATTGAAGGTGACGCGGTAACGTCCCCGCCGGTTCCAAAAACAAAATTGTGGGTGGCACGTTCTTTCTGCGCACGTAATAGCTTGTCCTGTGACTGCTGCAACATGTTCATCAGATTCAGCTTCGCCTGCTCACCCTGAATAGCACCCTGTGACGTCTGGATACGGGCCTGTAAGTCAGCAATCGATTTCAGGTCTGGAGTCGTTTTAATCTGCTCCGTCAGCTCCTGCATATCGGTTAGTTCCTGCATCTGGTTGTTGTAGGCTTTTTCTGCCATAACGCGGTCATAAGCGCCTTTTTCAGCCAGCTTTTTGTTCATGTAGGTAATTGCTTCGCTGGGCGTCATGTCGTCAACTTCCGCATTAAACTGGCCCATCATGCTGTTAACTGAAGGCGTGACGGAAGAACTGGAGTTCATGGCGTCGCTGTAGATCTCCTTCCAGTTGTCCGGCAAATTATTTGCCAGCGTGCTGGTAGACGTCCCCAGCAGATCGCCCAGGTTGGTTGTCTTTGCCATCGACTCATACATATTTTTCTGCGTTTGCAGCTGGCTTTTAAGCTGCTCCAGCTGCTGCGCCATTTGCTGAAGCTGCTCGACCTGTTTAGCCAGCTCAGTAGGGTTGGTCACGATGATGCCTGCGGAAGCGCTTTGCGCGCCTCCCAGAATCAGGCCGGTGGTCAGCAATACTGCCGTCAGTGTTTTTTTCATGGTGTTTTGCCTCGTTGTTAAGCCGTCAGGCGCCAGTATTCTTTGAGCCATACTTCAGGGTCATTACCGAGCCGTTCAACCAGCTCATGCGCAATTTCGGCGTTTTGTGGTTCACCGGACAACACGCTAAGAACGTTGTCCATTGTCTTAATATCTGCATCAATATCGTCGCTGTTGCGAGGGTAGAGATTGAAAGAAGCAATCGCAGACTGTTGCCCTTGTTTAACCAGGAACTGTCTGGAGTGTTCGGTAATCGACATCAGCGCGTCGTATTCAGCATCAGTAAGGAAGGCATAATCCTCTCGGATAGCTTCCGGATCGCGCAGGCAGATTTTTGTGACGGTCTGCGACATGATCGTGCGGCCAATACGGCTGGACAGCGCATCGTTCGGCTCCTGCGTGGCAAACACATAGATAGCGTCTTTCTTACGGTCAGTTTTGATACCACGCTTAACTTCACGCTCGATAACCGGATCGTCAAGGTAGGCGTGGAACTCGTCAAAGCACTGAATGACGCGGCGTTTGCCGTCGATGGAGTCACGTACCCGGTACAGAAGGTACATCATGAGCGGAGTACGGGCCGGGCTGGATACTTCCTCTTTGGCTGCGATAAACTCGGATAAATCGAAGCCAAAAATATCATTCGCGCTGAGATCCAGGCTGTCTTTATCATTGTCAAACAGCCAGCCATACTGGCCTTCGCGCGTCCATTCGCGCAGCAGCCCTTTCAGTGATACGCCATTTTCCACAACTTCATTCACGTACCCGTCCAGGATAGTAACGGTGCGCGCCTCGCGTGGAATAAGTGAGCCTTCCCCCATAACCGCATCAACGCCTTCAGCCAGTTCGGTAGCCATCGTTGCGCTGATAGGCCCGTTATTGGTGGTTTCCACACAAATGCGGAACAGGTTTTTAATGAGGGCAATATTGCGTTTGGTCGGTTCAATCTGAAGCGGGGCAAACCCGGACGGCATACCCTGTTGCAGAACTTTATAGTAGCCACCAACGCTTCGAATGAACGGCTCCATACCGCGGTCACGGTCATAAACAAAAAGCCGCGGGTTGTACTTCATTGACTGCGCCAGCAGGAAGTTAAGCAGCGTGGTTTTACCTTCCCCCGACATACCCGTTATTAACGCATGGCCCAGCGGGCGTTTACCGTAGGAAAGTTCTTCAAGCGGGGTCACATGGAAATTAAAATAGAGTGGCGTACCGCTGATCGTGCGGAACATGGTCAGCGCTGGCCCCCACGGGTTATTGTCAGGCTTGCCACGCATAAAATTGTGGAACGGGCTGAAGTGCAGGAAGTTCCATGAGTTTATCGGAACCGGGCGCGGCGCCCATTTCTGGTTGCCAGGCAGTCTCGCATAATATGCAGCCTCAGAGGCCAGGCTGATAGTCCCGCCAACCACGCCACAGCCGGTTAGCATAACCTTCACACGACGCGCTTTGCGCTGTACCGCGTTTTGGTCATTATCCCAGACATGCACGGTTCCATGATGGTAGCCCATCACGAACTCTCTGGACGTCAGCATATCGAGCGCAGTACCAAGCTGTGCCAGCTGGCTTTGCGCACGGTCGCGCGTTTCCTGCAAAGATTTTTCCTGATGCGTCAGAAACGTTTTAGCTGAAGATTCAGAGAGGCAAGAAAAACTCTGCGTCAGAAGGTATTCAAAATCGGCTTCTTTAAGCATGTTAAGCTGGCCTGGCTCTGTATCTTCTTCGTATTCACGAAATTCAATGCCGGTGGTATAGAAGTTGTGATCTACCGTTCTGATCTGGACAACATCCCCCCACAGGGAGCTAACAGGGCGGTTGTCCATGATGTACTCACGGATACGATCACGGCAAACAGGCACGATGGCCCATTCCATATTTGCGAGGAAATAAAGGAACTCCAGCGCTTTTGAATAAGCGTGAGCCTGCGAAGGTTCAGGCTCGTTGCGTTCGATAACAATGGCTTCGTCAAAAATGTCTGATTCATCGACTTCAGCAAGTTCTTCACGTTCTTTTTTATCAGGCGCAGGAATTTCAACACCGCGTTTGTCACGATAATAGATACCCAACTGCTGAATGCCATACGGCTTCATTGCTTCCAGGATTTGTTCAGAAATATCTTCCAGACCTTCAAGCGCCTCATTCTGCATTTGCTGAATTTCGTCACGAGTCGGCTTTTCAAATTTCGCCAGAAACTTCTGTGTTTTATCCCCTACCTGTTTGTAAATAACGGTCAGATAAAGGTCATTAATCAGCTGCTTGGAATCACCGTGCAGCTTACGGTTATATTGATCAACATAAGCAGGGAAAAAATGGTCATACTCACCATCCGGGTACTCTTTAGCCTCATGGTGATATTCATGCGTCCACAGCTCTACATGGTCTGTTCCGAAGCTCTTGACCAGCGTATTAAGGTCTTTATGCCAGGTGACCAGTTCCCGATCTGATGCGCAGTCATGTGTGCGGCCATCCAGCTTGAAAAAAGCCATCAGATCGCCGTTTTCCATCGAAATCACGTAATCATTGAGGTGATAAGAATAGGGCAAATACTTTTTATTTACTGATGGCTCCTTACGGTAGGCATCAATTTTTTTTGGCTTCGTAGCGGTGGCAGCTCTCATTATTTTAAACCCTTACGTTTGTAGTCAACAGAGGAATAAGACGATCCTCCCCACTGCTTAAACGGAGAATCAAACCAATTACTGAATTTGGTTTTCAACCACAGGCCCATAATTCGAAACATGCGGTCGTCATATTTTGTTAATGCAGCTGAAGGAATCCACAAAAAGACGAACACCAGAATCGCCCACATATGAATAATCATAAAAAGCGAGGCAGAAATCATGAATATCATCATAGCTACATTACGTGGTACACCCAGCGCGCGAGGTAAGCGAGTCGCACCTTTGAAAAGCGGTCTTTTCCCGTCAACGAACATCTTTGTAGTCCTCACTTTGGGGGACAAAAGTCCCCCCTTTTCGCGTTGTTCAGCTTCCTACGCCCGTCAGGGAAACCAGAAATGATGCAGAACCAATACCAATCAGCGAGATTACGATACGAGGAATAAAGCTGGCTGGGATTACGTGAAGCATCCACATAAAGCAACTAACCATGATCGCAATAGCACAACCAATTGGAATCCATGTGCTCAACCACGTCTGGATTGATGTAGCGGTTGATTCACCAGTATCGGTGCCAGCGGCCAGCGCAATTTGCGGCAGGGCAATGGACAAAACGCCCATAACTACCGCAGGGCCATACTTCTTAAACAACGTGGTCATACTTTCTCCTTACTCACTATCTTCTGTTGATTGCAGATTTAACCGGCATTCTTCAACGCCACACTTATCTTTCAAAAACTCTGCCAGTAGCCTTAAATCAGCCCAGGTTCGTAGCTCATGCTCTTTGTTAACCCTAATGGAACATGCGATCTGGCCCAGCTGTTCATCGTCTATCTGAAAAACGGGATACCACTTCTTTAATGAAACCCGTTCTATCGTTACCTCCTTCACTTTTCCTGCTTCAAATAGCTCCAGGATCTGTGATTGCAATACAAGGTACAAACGTTCCATCCATAACCTCATTCCCCCTTCGCTGTTTCCTGTCTGGTTAAAAAGGCATCCGTATTATTTCGGCTGAAGGCATCGCCATCACCCGAACCAAAAACATCTTGTTCACCGTCATACTGCGGCGCCGTACTTTTTGCCTGCTGAGGCTCAGTCGCGGTGCTGTCCTCACTGGTCTGGCCGTCAGGTAGCAGCGTAGGGATTTTCAAATCAGTTGATTGACGCGCCACGTTGATAACTTTCGTGACATACCCGTTAGAAATCCCGTTTGTGAGTGAGCCGGTGTTGTAGCAGGAAAGCGCGTGTCTCAGCGCAACCTGCCCGGCTGGGTAGGATTTCAGGGCGCTATCATAACAGGCTTTAAGGATGGTCTGGCTCGCCCGCAGGTTGATGCAGGGTTTGAAAATATCGTCAACCGAAAGACCCAGGCCCACTAAATTATTTGAGTTAATTTGTGCAAGGCCCATATCAAAACTTTTATTATCCTTCAGCAGAACTTTCGCAACGCTGACGGCCTCAGCTTCAGTACGCGGTTGCTGTTTTAACTGAATACTACCGTTAATATTGATCCTGTACGGCCCATTTGAGGACTCATGGCCGACGATGTACGCCATCGTTAAGGGTGAAACATCAGGCGCACATCTCTGCGCAAGCCTGGCAACTTCATCGGAGGCAGGCGCAGCACTGGCACGGCCAGCACAAGCAAGGCAGGCCAGAGCGAGAACCAGGAGTTTTGGATGTTTACTCATTTATGTTTCACCGCGTAATTGTAATTTCGACGACTTTTGTTTATGATAAGGGCTAATGAGATCGTGTCAAGAAGAAACGAAAAGAAAACCGCTGAAGGAAGGAAGGTGATGCTGGTTCCCCTGAAATCAGAAAAACGACCAAAAGGCGAACCCGTGTATCGTGACCCGGATAACCCTTTTAATACGTGGACTGGTATAGGGAAGCGCCCGGCCTGGCTAACTGCAAAATTGGACGCTGGCATTAGCCTGGAAGCCATGAAGATGCAGGGCGTAGCCAACCCCAGAGAACATAGACCAGCAAAATACCGCGACCCCAGGAACGCAGAAAATACCTGGTCCGGGACTGGCCGCCGACCCACATGGCTCAAAGAGCTGCTTGATAGTGGTTTATCACTTGATGATCTGAAGATATAACCGGAGGGTATAAAAATGGGCGAACTTATTGATTTTGCGGAAAGGCAAAAAAGCAGAAGGAAGAAAAAGGCATCTTCCATTCCGCCCATTTTTAGAAAATTTCGTGTCCATGCGATCAGGTTACTCGCCAGCATCATCAAATCCGGCTCTTATTCAGTTGCTTATATTGTTAAGAAAATTACAGGAAAGTTAATCAAGTTTTACACAATTTTAACGATTTTCGTTTTTGTTGTCGAATATATTGCAGGCGATATAGGTTACAAATCTATTTATAACGCAGCGTTATTATTAATATTGCTTACCGTTATCAACATTCTGGCGAGTGTATATCTGAACAAACTGTTAAGGACAAAACAATGAAGAAACTCTTAATACCTCTGATAGCAGCTGGTAGTCTGCTTTATATTCCTGCCAGCCATGCTGAAGATCCCTGCAAAGTTATTATGTGCATGGCGGGCAAGCTCACCGGCGATAGCGGCGGAAGCGAGTGTAACAGTGCTGAAGCTGCTTTCTTCAATATCGTTAAAAAGAACAAGCACGGCTTTTTACCCAACCACACGAAGGATGCCAGGAAGGCTTTTCTTAATGAATGCCCGGATAATGGCGAAGGTGGAAGTAACCAGTCGATGATAAGCCAGATCATAAGTAAATACGGGAAAGTTCGCTTATAGGCGAACTAGGAATAATCTCAATTTAAGGAGCCAACGTGAAAAAAATAATATTAAGTGCATTAGCCTGTACAGCTCTCTTAACTGGTTGCGTCAGCCAGGATAAAGGTAATGCGATGCAGAGCCAGCTGAATAACCAGCAACGCCAGATTAACGAATTATCCGTTCGTTTGCAGTCTGCGGAGTCCCGGCTATCAAAGCAGGAAGAAAAGCTGCGCAACGAACTGCTGCAATCCAGCGGCTATTGCTATCTGAATGGCGCCCGCTACTCGACCGGCACCGTACTTTACGGGCGGATTTGCCAGAATCAGTCAGGCAGCGCTTCGTGGCAGGTATACAGCCGTCGCTAAACACCAGGGCGGTTTAACCGCCCTTTTCTTTACCCTCAGAAAGCCCACTATGACCATGATCCCCTTCCCCACTACAGAAAACCTTATTCTATGGGCTTGCAGCGCCATCGCACTGCTTGCCGTTGTATTCTTCCGGCGTTCAGTACGGCACAGGCGACACAAAAGGAAGCAGCAAAGTGCGCGGCGGGTGCTGGAGCGCATAAAGACGTTGCCGGGCTTCCCACAAAAAATTAACTACCTGAGGAAAATTGATCCTTTTGTGTTTGAAGAACTGTTGCTGGAAGGATTTGAAGCGCATGGCTTCAGAACCATCAGAAACAAACGCTATACCGGCGATGGAGGCATTGACGGCCAGGTAATAATAGGAAAATATCGCTATCTTATTCAGGCTAAACGCTATCGCGGCCATATTGCTTTACAGCACGTACAGGAGTTCGAGAAGTTGCTTAAACGTCATAACTGTCGCGGTCTGTTTTGCCATACCGGGAAAACCGGCGCAGGTTCAAAATCTGTCAGTATTGCCAGTGAACGGATGGAGATTATCAGCGGCCAGCGCCTGATAGATTTGCTCACGCCCGGCAGCTCCTTCACTATCGCAACCGCCCCGCAGACGATGATGAAGCGTACCGCAGCAACACTAGAAACGAGCACCATTGTTAAAGATGCCGGTAAAGAAAATCGATACCATGAGAGTTAATTAAATGAAGTCAGTAACTATAGAAGCAAAAACATTTGCTGAAATGTTAGGAATAACAGAAGGTGAGTTAATCTTTGCCATTAAGAAAACTGGCACATTCAAAAACAAGACCATCCCACAACCTCATGAGCCACATAAATCAAATAATAGATTTTTATATTCAGACGTAATGAGGTTTATAGAATCACTAAAAGACAAAGAGAACCGGTAATGACTCCAACTTACTGATAGTGTTTTATGTTCAGATAATGCCCGATGACCTTGTCATGCAGCTCCACCGATTTTGAGAACGACAGTGACTTCCGTCCCAGCCTTGCCAGATGTTGTCTCAGATTCAGGTTATGTCGCTCAATGCGCTGAGTGTAACGCTTGCTGATAACGTGCAGCTTTCCCTTCAGGCGGGGTTCATACAGCGGCCAGCCATCCGTCATCCATACCACGACCTCAAAGGCCGACAGCAGGCCCAGAAGACGCTCCAGCGTGGCCAACGTGCGTTACCTAACAATAAACCTGTTTAAATATCCAGATAAAAACATTCAATCTGGGTCAAATGAGTGATACAGTTTCACCCATAAGACCCAATGGAGGCAATATGTCTGAATTTGAATTACTGGCGCAGGATCTGCTTGAGAAAGCAGAAGCGGAAGAACAACTGCGACAGGAAAATGATAAAAAGCTGCTCGGGCAGGTGCTGGAAATCTATGACCAGAAGTACGTGGCTGAACTGCTTAGAAAAGTTGGTAAAAATGAGTGGAGTCGCGAGACTCTTAATCGCTGGATTAATGGTAAGTGCTCACCTAAGACGCTGACGTTAGCCGAAGAGGAACTTCTACGAAAAATGCTTCCGGAAGCGCCTGCACATCACCCTGACTATGCCTTCCGGTTTATTGACCTGTTTGCTGGGATTGGAGGTATACGGAAGGGCTTCGAAACCATCGGTGGCCAGTGCGTTTTTACCAGTGAATGGAATAAAGAGGCTGTGCGCACATATAAAGCTAACTGGTTTAACGATGCTCAGGAACACACTTTCAATCTCGATATTCGTGAAGTCACGCTCAGTGATAAACCTGAAGTACCTGAAAACGATGCCTATGCTTACATTAATGAGCATGTGCCGGATCATGATGTACTTCTAGCAGGTTTCCCCTGTCAACCGTTTAGCCTTGCGGGCGTAAGCAAGAAAAACTCGCTCGGGCGCGCGCATGGTTTCGAATGTGAGGCTCAGGGAACGCTTTTCTTCGATGTGGCGCGTATTATCCGCGCAAAAAAACCTGCCATCTTTGTTCTTGAAAACGTTAAAAACCTGAAGAGCCATGACAAGGGTAAAACCTTTAAAGTCATCATGGATACCCTCGACGAACTGGGCTATGAAGTTGCGGATGCAGCTGAGATGGGCAAAAACGATCCTAAAGTTATCGACGGAAAGCACTTTTTACCTCAGCACCGAGAACGTATCGTTTTGGTCGGTTTCCGCCGTGATCTGAACATTCACCAGGGCTTTACCCTGCGCGATATTAGTCGTTTTTATCCGGAACAGCGTCCGTCATTTGGCGAACTGCTGGAACCCGTGGTTGACAGCAAATATATACTGACGCCGAAACTCTGGGAGTATCTCTATAACTACGCCAAAAAGCACGCAGCTAAGGGTAACGGATTCGGTTTTGGCCTAGTTAATCCTGAAAATAAAGAAAGCATTGCCCGTACGCTTTCTGCTCGCTATCACAAAGACGGGTCTGAAATTCTGATAGACCGTGGCTGGGATATGGCCACAGGTGAAACAGACTTCGCGAACGAAGAAAATCAGGCGCATCGGCCCCGCAGGCTGACTCCGCGAGAGTGCGCGCGCCTTATGGGTTTTGAAAAAGTAGATGGCAGGCCTTTTCGCATTCCTGTGTCAGACACTCAGTCGTACAGGCAGTTCGGTAACTCCGTAGTGGTGCCCGTGTTTGAAGCCGTAGCCAAACTGCTTGAACCTTATATCCTGAAAGCGGTTAATGCCGATTCGTGCAAGGTTGAACGAATCTGATCGCTCCTCCCGGTATTTATGCCGGGAGATAATCTATGGAATATCTGCGTAAAGCCCTGTCAGCTCAGCAATAAACGCACCTAGCGTCATTAGCTCAGCTCTCACCGCCTCCGGGTATTTTTTGTGCAGAGATGATGGCACGACCAATCTGACACCCGACTCCCGCATCTCCCGATATTGAGCCAGAGAAACTCCCTCCTGGAGTGTAAACAGATGCACCTGATGAATTTTATCGGCCTCATTCAGTATCTGACGCCAGCGATCCTTACAGGTAGTCTTGACTGCCAGCATGCGCAGATTTTCTACGGGAAACTCAGTATCGTGGTAAGCCCCTGCGGAAGGGAAAAGGAAATCGGGTTTTTTATTACCTTCTGTGATGGCCTGCGTCGCAAAGTGTCGCAGGCCGTGCTCAATGAATAGATGCTCCAGGTGCAGTTCCAGCGACTTCCCGGCTCTGGATTTACGGCGATTGCTGACAGAATTGGCCAGCGCAATAAATTCATCCACAGAGCCAAATCCTTTCCGGATGATATCCAGAACATGCAGTTCCTCAACCAATAGAAATATGTCGTACTCCACGCGCCGGCGGTCAAGAAGTTGCTCATCCGGATCAAGGGAATTTTTCACATAATGGCTGGCTGCATACTGAATAATTTCACTTCCCGACGGAAAGCGCAGGTGCCAGTCTTCAGGTAGAATATATTTATGATTTACTGGCGCTTGCTGTAGAGATAGTCCGCCTAGAATCTGTCCTGCGGGGCCGGATATAAGCGCTCCGGGTATAACTTCACCAATAGCGGTCTCAATGACGTCCTCTTCATCAGTGCTGGCGCATACCCAAATATTTACTTCCTTACAGTCCCCCCCTTGCTCATCAAGCTTGAAAGCCAGGAGCGTCAGAGCCCCTGTATTTTCAGGATCCTGAAGTGGGCTGCCTCTACCCCAGCGGGTAATCCTTTTTTCATTCCGGGTTTTACCAAAATGACGGCTGTTATAATAAATTGCCCTGGCTTCGCTGTCAGGGCAATCATGCGATGACACATGTGCGGTGAGAAAAACCGAAGGGTTCAGTTCACGGGTATGGTTGATAGACGGAAAGAGTTTTTCAACGATACCTGAAGGGATATAAAGCCCTACCTGGTGACCACCTGTTGCGCCGGTATCGTTGGCGGAAAGGCGTTTGATGTAGACGAAGTAATTCTCACATGCGATCTCAAGTAGCCAGTTGTGGAAAACCGACATAAGCATCCCCTGTTACCCTGAAACTCTACTCACCATTTTTTCATGATTATATACAAACAGTGTCATTTTCAGAAGACGACTGCACCAGTTGATTGGGCGTAATGGCTGTTGTGCAGCCAGCTCCTGACAGTTCAATATCAGAAGTGATCTGCACCAATCTCGACTATGCTCAATAC
>NZ_JBMKIA010000047.1:0-18017 GCF_049238215.1 Enterobacter cloacae complex sp. IR5441 | reverse complement strand
TCGCACATCTTGTTGTCTGATTATTGATTTTTCGCGAAACCATTTGATCATATGACAAGATGTGTATCCACCTTAACTTAATGATTTTTACCAAAATCATTAGGGGATTCATCAGTACTGAGCCTGTGAATTAGGGTCGATGTTAAGTGAAGATACCTTACTGGGACTTAAGCTACCGGCAAGTGAAGAAAGTCCACCGGCAAATGCAGCTCCTGCAATTGCGTTACCATTTCGGCTGATAAGCGTGCCTCGGATCCCATTTTTTCCGTCATTTTCACTTACAGCATATGCTTCCAGTTTTACGTCAAAAGCTTTCCCTTTTGAATTAACACAAGAGATAGAAGTGGCACGTATGTAAGCACGCTGTGACGCCAGATCACCAACAGCTGAACCCAGAAGGTTACAGTCACGCAAATCCATGGTGAAATTATTGGGCATGATGACATCTTTTTTAATACGCATCGTTACTGGCATTGGTTCTGATTTGGAAGAAAGGCTTGTAGGCGCTTCAAGCCCGGTAATCAGAACACCAGTGATAATAGATGTTGCCGGAAGAAACATTTCATCTTTTCGGGCAGCATGCCGCGCTTTGCTATCAACTGGCGCAGTACCATCACCTCGTACAGTCCGAGTTGGCGCTTTATCTCCTGCAATGACCTCTCTGCCTTCCTTGATTCTGTTTTCAGACACGGGCATAACCTGAATGACACCATCGGTACCATTAGTCTTAATGGAACTTTGTGTGATTGTTCTCATTGGGCTATTACGCGTAGGTGTGATAGAAGCGTAATTAGGGTTTACGCCATTAATCGGCGCATTAGCATTAAGCTGATAAGGAGCTGCCGGTGCCTGCTCATTAATCGTTTTACGCGAACTACCAGCATCCAAGTTACGATTGCCGTTTCGATTTGTCTGCATATCATTAATTTGCTGAGACAGCTGCTGAAGTTGAGAAGTTAAACTTGCAACTTGGGCTTTAGTTTCCTGTTGGGCTTTTTCTGCTTTTTCGCGGTCCTCTTTCGCCGCATTTTGGTCAAGTCGGTTTTGCTTAACCATTTCTTTATATACTTTCTGGCTTTCTTCATTACTCAATTTGTTCATTTGCGAATCATCTAACAACAAATTGGTCTGCATGTCTTTTTTCTGTGTTTTCTTTTCTTTCTTAACTGGTGTGGAAAAAATAGACTGGCTAATAATATAAACAATCACTACCAGCAGAGCGCCAATAACAGAAAGTCTGACGGTCTTATTTTCCCAGGCCTTTTTAATGTCCATGATTAGCTCCACTTGTAGGTTTCTGGAATCGTTTAATTTTTAGATTTCGTTCGCTGTCAGACATCTGAGGAACGATATAGGGTTCACCTGCTCTGGCCCAGTTTTCACGAACAGATGGATGATTCATTTCAGCTTTATCTATCTGGCTCGTTCTAGATATTTCATGTTTGTAATTAGGTTCCAAAACGTTACTTTTGTGATAGTCAAAAGCATTCTCCTCATTAATATTGCCCTCTCCTACAAATTTATCAATAAGAGTTGGATCGTTCATTATTACTGTCTGAACGGGAAAAGCGTTACTGCCATCTTCGATACTAATGGGTGCGTCCGGAACGATTAATACACTCCTTTTTGGTATATATTCTGACCTGTAGTAAAAGCTGGTTAAAGCAAATACGACAAAACCAATCACGGTGGCCCCAAGCAGAGCAGGCAAAGTAACTTTTCCCATATTATTTTCTGATTAGACTTGGTCTGGTTGTAACCCGGGCCTCGCGTTCCTTGAACAATTTATCCCGGACTATGTAAAGCTCTGTTTCTTCTCCCGGTTGCAGGTATGCTTTATCAAATAAAGCACTTGCAATAACGCCTTCTGCCATACACTGCTGATCAGCAACGATTTGACCGTATGGTTTATCGTTTTTCACAAGAATTACATCAATAAGTTCACGTGAGCCAACCAGTCTCTGACCGAGCTTTGCATACATATTAAAGTTACATGGTGACTGCTCTGGCGCAGGAATACGAGAAAGTCGGTCCTGTTGTAAACTGAATCCTGAAGGGACCTCACCAAGAGCCACAGGAGTCAATAAATCAATGATTCTTTGTTTATGATCGTCTTGTTTTGGATCCGTTGGAGCCAGTTCTTCTGACTGGGAGCGGGCCAACATTTCCTCATAGTTTTGCTTATCCAATGAGGTTTCACGTTTGGCTTGCATAGATGGGCTTAAAGATGTAGTAACTGAAATCATCGCACCGGGAACATCAAGCGGTACCAGGGTCAGGTTATAGGTCGATTCAGGTACCTGATCTTCAGACAACATAATCCCGATTGGTTTATCGGTATTAGTTGAAATAAAGACATCGCCACCATTAACAAATATGCTTGCCTCTTCAGCAGGGGTAGAAGTACTGACAGAAGCATTCTTGAAGCTGGTCGATATTCTGTTTTGAAGTCCTCGTGAAACTGGCAGTACCACATTCCCACCAGGCGGCACATTTACACGCTGAACTTCTTTATATCGGTTACGAGCTTCGACATAAAGTTCATCGGCTTTTGACGTGGCGGTCGCATTGGTTGCATTCTGCTGGGAAGAGGTACCTGTTGGTCTCCCATAGCTATCAATTGCACCAGATCGGGTCTGTGCGTCAAATCCGGGGAGACTAGGATTATTTGATAATGCTCCAGTAATAGCGCTTACCGCAGGCGAAGCATTGCTGGCTGGGGAAAGTTGCACGGTAGGGAGATCAGTTGTAGGTTTTTGTCCCTGCGCATTACCGGCTTCACTAAGGTTTGTTTGTGCACCTGACTGTTCAGAACCAGCTTGACCCGGAATAATGGCTTTTGCAGCTCCATTCTGAAATCCGTCAGCACCAACTGGCATTACAACCGGGTTATTAATTGTTGCTGGCAATTGGTATTCTTCAGCGATTACGCAGTTCGAAGTCGTGAGCATGATCAATGCTGTAATTGCGTTGAAGCCTAAGCCCTTTTTTTTAATCATCACTTGTTACCTGTAGACGGTGGCGGATTATCCAGCGTTGCCAGTTGCTCTTTGCCGTTTATCGTAATTTTTTTAATATTCGGTGTTCCGGAATATTGATTTACATATGCAATTCTTGGGCGACCATTTTTCATCCCGAGAACCCATTCATAAGTCCATTTCGATGATTCAGTTTTGTCCGGAACATTTACAAGTCGAGTCGTTTTGGTACCCCAGACATAGACCATGTCATTTTTTGGATCAAAGTAAATATCATTAGGCTTAAAGGTCTGCTCAACACCACGAGCCTGCATGATATTTATCTGCTCCTGTAAAGACTCACTCGTTTTAGCCTGTAGTTCAGGTGAAAGGGCATCGAGGACATAGGCCGTCACAAAGGAAATATTAGTTGGATTAATATTCCCTAAAAGGGTACTAAAAAAGAGAGCCCATTGTGTTTTATAAGATTCCGATGCTTTGTTACCAACAACCGTGATCTCTTCATTCATGTTTGGAGGGGTAACAATCGTCACTGGGTCAGTGAAAAAAAGAATCTTTGCAACCAATAACCCAATGACGGCTATTGAAACAGTATTAATGCGGATAAGTTTTGTATCACGATTAATCAGGGCGCTGTATGTAATTCCAGCACCTGACGCTTCAGCTTGTGGGCTAAATCGTTTTTTAATGTCCAAAAAACGTCCCTTAGCACTTTCATCTTTCTTTACGTATGACTGTTCAAGATCACCGTTTTCATCCTTTTTAGATTTTTTGAAAAAAGGGATGTTAATGCCACTTAGCATTTTCATTCATAGCTCCATCAAGAATACAAATCTCTGATAAATGGATCGTTGAAATAACGGCTACTAAAAACTGCTTTACCTGGCAAAAAACCGAGCCACCAGAGTTTGTGTTTTAGCAATCCTCTTATTCCTGACTCAGCTGCTTTGTTATACGCAATCCAATACACAACCGCTGCTACAACAGAAAACCCGAAGCATTCGAAGATATTCCCAAATGCAACCAGAATGAATGCAAGCCCTAATTTTTTGGCATCCCAAAACAAAATCAGTAGAGGCATGTTGATCCTGAAAGGGAATCTATAGGTATGCTGAGGAACGTCGTTCTGCTTACTCATTAAAAATCCAGAGAGGGGGATGAACCCCCTCATGCATGATTAACAATAAATTACAGCGGTACGCCAGCATCCATAAAGGTGCTGATAATTTTCTCGCCGTTGGCCATTACCAGCATCATGAATAATGAAACCAGTGCCAGGCCCGGGTTAGGCTTAAGGACAGAGAAATATACGCTTGAGATCAACATCGCGGCTGCCAGAATTTTGCCCGGAGCTCCAGTCATACTTTCACTCATGTATGACCAAATATCTCCCAGTGCCCCATCATCTGAACCCGCATATGCCAGACCGCAAAAAAGCACGGTCAGCAGAACAAACAAAATCACTTTTGCGCTTTTTGTTTTAAAAAGTGCAGCCGTGTTAGATTTCTTTTCACTAAGGCCAATATTTAAAGAAAGTTCCATAATTACTCCGTGTAGATTTGAGTTCACGTAAACGCGAATGAATAATACTTTTTTATTCCGATCCTTCCGTTCGCATAAACCCCCTTTTTTTAACGTTTAGCGATTGGTGAATTTTTAAGCAAAGGGCCTAAAGCATAATCTTTGAAAGGTACCAGTGAACGCTTAGTAAAAGTTTGAAAGAGGGGAGGGGGTAAGATTACGTTAAGCTCAATCCTGAAGCTGATGAGACTCCTCAAGCATAAAAGTCACTTTTGATGGTTTGAAAAGCTCTAACTAGATATCGGGCAGGTAACTAAGCTTCATATCTAATCTTTTTTGTTCCCTTATTATCTATCTCTTGATTCTGAGAAGGCCGCATATCACTGTGCTCCCTGGTTCGGCAACTATCAGTTGGAGAAACTACATACAATCCTCGGGCCGGTGCGTCATTCATCTAAATGCCTTTTACACCTCTGGGCGTGAGTGGGACTTTGTCTTGTCCATACGAACATCATTCATTCGAATGCTTTTGGCCAATGCTATTTAAGCAAATGCTTTCTGGCTGAGTCCTTTTGCGAATGAGTCTTTGATATAACTGCATGAATTTTGGGTTGTTTGGTGTACTAACAAAACAAAGGCATTTCTTTGAATGCCATTGGAGTTGTGATGCTTCTGATATTTTTTTGATCTCATATCAAGCACATAGTCCTTCTGATGCCCAATGTCATAGATGTCTTGGACCATTCTCGCTCTTAACAAAGCTGAACTGTGTGTCATTCGACCTAATGCCATTCACCAAAATGCCTTTTTATACCACTGCATAGCTATGCTCGGGATACAGTGGCAAACAAAAGCATTTCAATGAATGAATTTTTGGGATACCGACATCAAAAGCATTTGTATGAATGTAAGAGGCGTAATCCACAAAAGGCATTCACGTGAATAGAGTGCGCACGAAACCATCTTGCTCAACGGCATTTAATGAATGGGCTAGCATGTACGCTTGAGTCAGAAAGGCATACAGATGAATAGTCAGGAGTTCGTTTGAAAAGTTACTTTTTTGCACATTAAGCCGAGATGTAAGACCAGTAGTAAAAGAAGCACTAAGCATAGCACTGATAAATAACTTATTTTTCAGCAGGTTATAACCAGTGCATACCAGATAGCTTTCAACCTTGTTTGGCAAGGGCCAGCTTAGGGCTTCTTTTGAAGATCTGAAATTGTATGTCGCGACCTTTCTTAACTTCTTGATAATCGAGATATCCGATAGATTCAAGTTCCCGCATTGCTTTACGAATTATCTGGTTTTGCGTACGAATAGGGGTTGTAAGAAGCAACCTTTCCCTCAACCGTTTCATATTAACGAACAACGTACCAGCTGGCATTGCTTCAAAATAAATATAGAGAGATTGCGCAGCTTCTTTTTTAGCCAAAATGTATAGAACCTGAAGGCTTAACAATGTCTTATGGTCGTAACGATACAGTTCCCACATAGAAGGATCCCCAACCAGCTCAACAGTATCGCTTTTTGGATCAATCATAGCCTTCTGCACCAGATGCGTTACTGTGAACCGACCACTACGAGAGTCTGAGAAGGCAAGCACTACCGATGCAAGGTTCATTAATGACTCTTTAAAGCGCGCACGAGTTCGTTTGTTGATGTTTGTTGAACTGATACCACACATCTTCGCAAACTCGTTAAAAGTCAGGCTAATCTTCTCGGAAGTAAAACCATATTTACTGAAAGCCATGATGATCCCGAGCCAGCACTTAAAGTCGGTAGACATAGATAGTTTGACACCAGTTATCTTGATGTCGTCATAACCCTCCGATCTTGCAATTTCCATACACGAAAGCTCATCAGAGGCATCAACTTCAAAGTTTCGGTCGCGGTTTTCTTTTGTGCCGACAGGGGTAAATACACTCAATCTCAGCAGGGCCACGGGCTGAACCGACTTGGACGAGTTAGGCGTCAGTTGATAAGTCTTACCTGATTCATTACTGGTTACGTCAAAAGGATGGATTAACTCGTTGTTTTTAATCATTAACTTAACTCGTCGGTGATAAGATTTTCATTTGGCAAACTGTTTATAACATATTCTTGCAAATGCTTTTTACGCATTTACCTAAATGCCATAAGCATTCCAGTAAATGCCTTCCTTATTCATTCAAATGCTTTTCGCATGCATCCGAATGCCGGATCCTTTCATAAAGTTACTATAATCAATGAGTTAAAGATGCCGTGATCTTTACTTGAACTCTATTGATCTTTAGTGATCTAAAGAATTGATCTAACCTGTTGAAAACAATGATAAGTCCATATAAAACAAGGAATAGCGCTCCTTTATCAATATCTACAGATCGCAAACGGAAATGAAAGTGGGTTTACTATCATTGTTTTATTCAAGACAGTTTTTATTTTAATTTTATTAAGCAAATTTTTTGAGTTTACCTTTTAGATGTATCAGCCCTATTTGGCAAATTTGAGGTTCATGTATCATGTAGTAAACAGGAGGAAGATATGAACAACAGCAAACATACAGTCATTGAAGTGGATACTAATCTAGTTGAAATTGAAAAGGGATTTAATCCCCGAGAGGCGGTAATCGGAGATTTGTGTTACGAACAAGAACCTGTCAAATCGATGATTGTGTCAATCAAACAAGCCTTTAAGGAAGGAAGGCAGGTTGATATGATCAAGGTCGTAAAAAGAAAAGGTAAATATTTAGTTCGTCAAGGTCATACTCGTTTTCATGGCTTAAAATTAGCAATTTCTGAAGGTGCTAATATTCCAAAATTATCTGTTATCTTAATCGATTATAAAAACGAAATTGAAGAATACCTTGAGAACCTCGATGGTAACAGAAGCAATGGGCTAAATCCGGTTGGGCAAGCTCATGCATTAGCTCATGCTGTTAGTCTCGGGTATTCGGTTGAAGAACTAGCAATGCGATATCAACGATCAACTACCGCAATTCGTAATATGCTAAAAATCCTTGATATGCCATTAGAGCTTCAACGTTTGATTAGCCTAAATCTAATCAAAAAAACGCTCGCCATTGAAATAATGTTAAAATATTCCAACGATCACAAAATGGTTTTAAAACATATAGAAGGTTTCTTACCTGGCGTTAAGAATATTGAGACTACAACGAGCAAAATTGTAGGCATACCTGAACACAATGCAGCTGGAGCAGGACCAGACACCTTAAATAAAGGCGGACCAGAAAAGAAAAATTCGGCAGTCACACGTAAGACTTTGGGTATTAAGCGCCTCTCGCATAAGAAAACAGAACGGCTAAAATCTGAATTTCTTGAGCTTGTGGAAAGTACACATACGGAATCTATAACGAATACTCAAACAGAACTAAAATTTGGTAGAGATAGTGCACACTTGTTCAAAAATGTTGATAGTAAAAATGTAATATTTTCTGATGATGGTGTTCAAATAATCTTGAATGATGAAAAGCTAAATATTTTATTGTCTTTACTTAACGACGAAAATACAGCAATCATTCTTTCTAAACCAAAATTAGAAGAGCTTCTGGAAATTCGAGATCTCCTTAAGGAATAAAAACCCGAGGATTAGTTGAGTGATTAAACCTATAAAGCTGACTCTTATCGATAATTATAATGATTTGCTTCTAACTCATGAAGTCCTTAAACGCAACATGGAAGAGTTAGAACACGGTAAACGTTTTGACCAATTTCCTGAAGGGCATGACCACTATGAAAAAACTGTGAAAGAAGCTGTAGCAATCGTAGAGGCACGTTTGGAGGTGTTTCGAAAATGAAATCTCTTTTCTTTACTCTTGATGGTCATATGGTACCAGCCTCAGTGAATGTATCCCTTAACGGAGATGGAAATTATTATGCACCTATCGAAAGAGAATGTAACGAATGTGCGGGCACAGGCCACAAAGGGGCTGATGTATGTGAAAAGTGTCATGGGGTGCAAACAGTTGGACCCATTATTGAAAAATTAGTGGTACTAGAGCCAATTACCTTTCTCGATAACATTCCGGAACTGCGTGTTAACCCAACACTCGAAGCATGGAAATCCAGAAACCACGTACTTATTGAGAAAGCAAAAAAGGCTAACACTAAGTTTTCTAATAGTATATTGGCGCAACTAGACAATAACCGTTTTTTGACAGAACGCCAGCTGGATTGTTTCTTTACAACCTTTGATGTGATGTTGTCTGAAACTCCGGAAAATGAACAAGAATTTTTAAAACATAGCTACAATATCGGCCAGGTCATAAGCATTGAACTAACATTTACTGAAGTCAGGGCCGCGTACGCAAAAAGTAAAGGGAGTTATTTTTTTACATTTACTGGTAAAGTTAGAAATGACGGGATCGCTTTAACGGCCGATAAACAGGATCACATTTTATTGGGTGAACGTTATCATTTGACTGGAAAAGTCAGAAAATTCTATGATTTTGATTCGAAAAATTATGCTGCAATAACAGTTTTTAAGTTAAGTAAACTCCAAGACAGTTAAATGTTTTACTGCTTAAATATAGAGCCAAGACTTAAACTGTCGTTAGGACTCACTCACGTAATATTGTTGCTTACGCAATGGGTTTTATCCCTCATAAAGATCTGCGAGTATAAATCTTTTACATTTAAATTCCCCTCTATCACAACCTTTTCAATAGTAAAAAAATGATAATCTTATTAATTATAATTTTTAATTTTTTGTATACCAATACCATACAGTTAAGGCTAAAAGGTGATGATGGAGATGGACTTTAAAATGCACAATGATCTGGGTCTCGGTTTCATTTGTAAAAATGCAAGAACATCGTCAAAGCCAACGTTAAGAAAAGTTACTTTTCCGGTAAGCGCATATGAAACGTCTAAGCTTTCTTTAACCGGTTTTCAATGCCCCACAGCCTGCCGATTTCCTTTTTTTGTGCTATGCATGATAATCCATAACCATCTTTCGTCTGCATGCCCTATCAACCAAAATGAATGTTCAAATCATATATCGCAATTTTCTATCGACATTAAAGTACAAGATTGGCTTAGCCGTTCAAGAGTAGCGTTTATTGATTTCCATAATCTAAGAAATACAGATAAAACCACATTAATAACAGTGGAACATCTTGAAGCTTTACTTACTGTTATGTCAACTACTCTTGTCGCTTACGCTCCATATTCAAAAAAGAGACTTAACTTTAGCTTTCTAAATTCATTTACTTTGTCTAAAACTTCTCAAAGTTACACATTAACTTTCCCGGTAGTTCTCAGTCCGCTTTTAGATGCTCTTGGCGGTTTCATTCAGGAATGCATAACCGAAAAATTGTTAAAACGACGAAATTCGAATTTCATGGTTTACGAGTATCTTAAACGTTCAGGCCAGAGCTCTCATAAAGTGGAGGACATTAATAACGACTTACAGCTTAAAACTCTAAATATAAGACTTATGAGCGTCCTTACTGGGCTTTCTCAGCAAGGACTCATTTCATTTATTTGCGAAGGAAAGAGGGGCGACCGGAGAATAGAAGAGCTTCAGTTTATACCTTATGTTCAACGAACTCACCCTGAGGTATTAACTTTTCAGGAATGGATTAGCCCCGTTGATTAGAATTAACTCTATTTCAGCACGGCCAGTATTTCTGTTTCCGTTTTCCGTGTATTTGGCTTACTTCCTACGGATCGGTAAGCGCTGAGTCTGTGTATGACGAATCCACGCTCTTCATAGAGGCCCAAAGTGAATGGTGTCAGGCTATTTGATATCGCAACAGCAGCGCCTTTTCTGTGAGCGTCAACGAGCATATTTGCTAACAGCACGTGGTCGCTTTGGCTGAACGGTTTACCATCGTAACTGACAAAACTAGTTTTGCTTGTTTTGTCATATGGCGGATCACAATAAATCTGATCTCCTTCGCCGGTTGCGGCCAGAGTCTCCTCAAAACCAGCGGTGATCAGTTCAATACCTGAAAGACGAAATGAAAGGTAGTCTATTTTATTGAAGTCAAGCTTCAGTTCTGTATGTTTCCCCCAGGGCACTGAATAGATTCTTTCTGAGTTATAGCGGCACATACCGTTATAGCCCAGGCGATTCAGGGAGTAAAACAAAGCCGCTCTTTGAAGCGGTTGACCAGAAATACAGGTTTTGTTGAAACGGTCCCTCATCTCATAGTAGTCCTTTTCGACAAAGGTTTTATCCGCTAGGTTTTGGACCTGATTTATAAAGTTAGTTTTCTGTCTTTGAATAGTCCTGTATAGGTTGATCAAGTCTGGATTGCTATCTGCAAGCAATGCATTTTGTGCAAACATGTTCAGAAAAACGGCACCACCGCCTATAAAGGGTTCTACCCACCGGCAACTATGATCGTGTGGGTAGTGATGGCTGATGAAAGGCATCAGTTTCGTTTTTCCACCAGCCCATTTGATTATCGGCATGTGTCTGAGATGTCGAGTCAAAGTGTCTATACCTGAGAGAGAAATTTAGGTGCTGGTATCGTACCTAACCACGGGCTTTAACTAATAACTTAGGGAGCAAAAAAAAGTTGTTTAAGACGCACAGTTTTGACTTTCAGCATTGCGGATTTATAAGATTTTTCCTCACTGATACCTGAACTTTATGTTTTGGATTTATGTCTTTGTTTATGAAGCGATTTTGATGCCATCACAAGAAATGGGGAGCCCTCTTTTTTTGTGAAAAATCAGAATAGGCTCAAAAAGTACCTTTTTTGCGAAAAATTATGGATTTTTTTTTCGGTAGTATCCCCGCTACGCAGAAAGTAAGCAGAAAAATGTAACGGAGCCCCTATGAGTGTTTTACTGACAGAACCTACACAGCAAGCTAATGACAAGGTCTTTAAAACGGCCCATGTTGCCTTTTCAGTAGTTACTGGCACAGGTCGTTACGTCACTGGGCTTAAACAGTTCCGTGATGCAAACCCTGAACTTTGTACTGAAGTAAGTGACCAGAAAGCATGGGCTATCCACCCTTCAGTAATTCAGGTCACGCCAGGCTTCAACTCCCGCGAAATGGGAATGGGTGACGATTACTATAAGCTCCCTGAGGTTGAAGAACACATCTACAACATCAAGAATGCCTACATTCGAGGTGACTATGTAGACCCTATCCGAGTACGTGTCATTGATGGGGTACCTTTTGTTCGCCAGGGGCACTGCCGTTTAAAAGCCGCAATGATGGCATGTGATGAAGATCATGACATCACAATCCTTTGCGTTGAGATTAAAGAAGATGAAATTGGCTGTGAGCTCGCGACCATTGATGGTAACCGTGGTCTTGCGCTTTCTCCTGTTGCGCTTGGCGAGTCCTATCGTCGCCTACATTCTCTTGCTGGCTGGTCACTCGAACGAATTGCTCAACGTGAAAATAAAAGCCCGACGACCATCAGTTCTCTTATCCGCCTGACAACCTGTTCTGTTGTTATCAAGAAATGGATTCATGCTGACGCTATTTCGTATGTTAACGTGCTTTCACTGATCGATGAGCTCGGTGAAACAGAAGCAATTTCACGTATCAAGAAGATGATCGCGGAACTTGAGCAGGCCGATGCGAATGGCATCACGGTGAAAAAAACCCAACATGGTCAGGTACGAGTCAGACCTTCAGACTTCAAGCCAGCACGGATTCCGCCGGTTATTGCCACAAAAGCCGTAGAAGGCGTCAAACTCATCACCACCAGCTTATTACAGAAACTGGGGGATATTGAATTGCCGGAGATGACAGATTCAAGTGCTGACGAAGAAATCAACATTACGTTGAACCGCAGTACTCTGGAGATGCTGAGAAATCTTTCAAAAGAGATCACAGAATCAGAGAACAAGCAGCTTCGCCGTGCGGAGAATCGTCAGGCAAAACTTAATGGTGAGAAGCCAAAATACCCACGTAAAAAAAATGCTAAGAAGGCAGGGGAAGAGACCGATCAGGATACTGACCCACAGCCGGACGCAGAATAATTTACTTTTGGCAAAGTGTTGGTTTTGTCAGAGTCATTAAGGATTCAGGCTTTTTGCCCGCCTTTTTTAAACCTCCATGTATCGTTCTTGCCCCGTTTATGCGGGGCTTTTTTTTTGCTTCTTTCTATGAGTTGACATCTTTAAGTTTTATTCAGAGACATAAAAAACTTTTTCGTGTCACTGAACCTATTAGGTTACAGAGCGACGTTGCTATCCTGGTAAAAGTTTTTTCTAAAGGACCGGTAAAATGTCATCTCTTGATTCTGAAGCTAAACCCGATAATGCAGGTCACAGCGTACTGGCTTTAACAACCTCTCATAGCCTGGTGGTTAGCTCTTCTGAAACATTTCTTCCAGATATGCGCAAAGAGCTCGGCATTATCGCGGATCTTGTTGAGTCCTATAATGATGAACTCTGCTTGTTGAAACACATGGCTGTCCAGTTCAAAACCCACAATCACCAGAAACTTTATTCTTATCTCTCAGGCTACAACCACAGTATCTCTGAAGCGGATGCCTTGTTCGCGGAAAACGCTCTGAGATCTGAATACTGGAAACGCGTTATGGCACTCACTGATGTTTTGCCTATCATGTCGGATGCCAAACGTAACGAATGGGATAAGCAGTTTACGGCCGACCGCTATATTATGCCGCCTCAGGTGATCCCTGATTTCACAGCTGACGCTGTAGTAGGCACAGTCGTTGCTTTGCTTAATGACCGCAATCAATTTATTAAAGAAAGGGTTTACGACGTCTTCCAGTCTCTGAGCCGCAGTCATAAGACAAACAAAGCTTTTGGGTTCTCCACCCGCATGATCACTACCGGAGTTTGCGAGCCGTCTAAATACCCCTGGCAGAAATTAAGGGTGGATTTTAAAGAGTCTGGCATTTCACCACTGAGCGAGCTCCGCGTTATATGCGCATTCTTCCGTGGCGAACAGGTGAAGGCGATCCATAACACCAAATCATTGGTTGAGGCGTTGGTCGAACATGAGGGGTTCAGAAAATGGATCTGCATCGATGGCAACAGTATTCGTTTCAGGGTTTACAAAAATGGATCAATGCATATTGACGTCCACCCTGATATCGCCGAGCGGCTTAACAATATTTTATCAGCTATCGTACCGCTGGCATTACCTGCCGACCGCATGGCTCATAGCAAGAAATCTTTGGAGGCATTCCCTGTACTTAAGCAGTGCATCGACTTTGATACCCGGATGCAGCTTTCTGAACTAATGTTTAAAAATGACGGGGACAATAAATGGAGTTGCTGGACATCTTTAGGGTCTCTCGCCGAACGCAAATCTTCGAGTGTTGCCGCTGACACCCTTCGGTTCTTAGGGGCAACAGTAACAAAATACGATGTGACATTTTCCTATGATCCGTGTGAGGTTATTCGTTACATCGGCCAGATAGGGGAGATGCCTGATATTGTATCGCATCAGTTTTACCCTTCATCTTGCCGAATCAGCGAATATGTATATTCCCTGCTCGGTGCAGGGGAAGGGGATACCCTCCTGGAGCCTAATATTGGCCATGCGGATTTGCTTAAATCATTCCCTGCCGGTGTGATCGTTACTGGCATCGAGCTTGATACTTTGAATTGCCTTATCTCCCGGGCTAAGGGATACGATACGACAGAAGCTGACTTCCTCACATGGTCTAAGTCTAATCAACAGAAGAAGTTTGATTATGTCGTGATGAACCCACCTTTTGCCGATAACCGGGCCAGGCTGCATCTCCAGGCAGCTGCATCTCATCTCGCAGCCGGGGGATCTCTAGCAGCCGTTCTTCCATTATCTCTTCAGGGGCTCGATAACCTTCTGGGGGAAGAATTCCGGACGGAATGGATGGACGTTTTTGAGAACGAGTTTGAAAACACGACCGTTTCGGTTCGCATCCTGTACGCCGAACGTATTCAACAAGAGGAAGTCCTATGAGCAACCAACCCACCAGCCTGCCAGAAGAAGATATTGAGTTTGTTATGGATACCTTTCAGAGGAGCATGGGTAAATCCAAACCTGTCAGGGATACTCAAATAGAGGGCGAGAAACCGCAAAGTAAAGAGTCCGCAAACTCAACTGAAAACCCCGGTTATGAAGAATTCTTTTAATTACGCTCATGATATCCTGGTGCAGTTATTTAGAATGATATTTGAGGGATGGGGGACATTGTGATTAAAAGGCGTAACATTCGACGATCAGTTTATGGATTGCTTATTGTTCTTATCGCCGGAAATGTGTGGTTAGGCCTTAGAGCTGATAAAATTCATAAAGTGCGTTATCAGGATTTCTGGTCACCGGCAACTGTGATTAAAGTAACTGTAATGCCTTCAACGAATGAAATCCAGCTCAGTGGTAAAATCCCTAAATCGGTAAGAGTTTCAAACAATTATGTTGAGTACTCGTTACCGGGCACACTCTCGGACAAGACCATTTACCGAAGCGTGTTAGAAGATGAGATGCTCACTTTGCTTAATGCTGGAGGTCAACTTGAAGTTAAATACACTCTGGACAAGCAGACAAATCGAACTAAGGTATGCACTAAGTGCTTACGGGTGATTAAAGATATTAACCATCAATATTCAGCCACTGAGGTAAAGCATGGGCAGTCCTAAATTTGAAATTGCTGAGCAAATTAAAATGTGGATCGTTGTTTATCTAGTTTGCTTTTTAGCACTTTACTGTGTGTTAAGCGCTCTACATGCGCTTTATGATCCGCTAAATTTACCTGCCCTGACGTGGCCTATCAGCTGGTTCGTGGTGCCTGAAATGACAAGTTTTGGCAGTGCATTATTAGCTTTTGTCCTAACGCCAGGCCTTTGCTCTATAATTGCTGTTTTATTCGGTAAGTCTACCTTTAAAAAAGCTAAAACAAAAATATAGAGTTAATTAGATTGGTGGCTCAGGTTTATAAAACCTCTCACTAGAGAGGTTTATTTATTATTTTTGACTGAGATTAACAGCGTTTTCCATAAATGTATCAATAACAACCGTAAGAGACTGGCTGGTACCATGGCTATACTCAGGCCAAGGTAAAAAAGGATATGAAGAATACGCCATCAACATGATACTGGTTGGGCAACGCCAGTCCGTTGGAACACCTTTACTGTAATGGACAATCATAGCCGGGCGACTACAATCAATATCTCCAGCGTTTTTATCGAGTACGAAAGTAGCCAGAACGCCGGTGTCCTTCTGGGATACGAAAACAAGGCTGTCAGTAAAAATAAAGGCCATTAAGGAAGAGGCCAGGAAAGCGCCAGTAAATAAGGACTTCTTCTCTTTCCAAACGCGTCGAGCATATAACCCCATTAGCGCTACCGCTGAAACCATTCCGGACCACTGAGCACCCAAAGAAAAATCTGTTACTGTTTTAGATGTCATACTTTCATTAATAGTAATCATTGCGACAATGAATGGTGATGCAATTCCAAGTGTTGCTAGGACTATCAGCGATATTTCAGACCGGTTTTCTTTAGCGGATCCTTTACTTATTGCAGACATTGCTCTGAACATAACGAATGTACTGTTGAGCATCAGAAAACAGCATAAGAGCATGTATAACATTGGGTTTCCTCAACCTAGAAGTGATGGTTACCCTGTTATTTTACATAAATTTGACTCAACAGATGCTTTTAAAATCTCGCTTCCTTGAATTTAAAAACATATCAGCACAATTGGCAAACATAAAGGAGCAGCGTCTATCAAAAGTTACTTTTATGATTGGTTGAATACTCATTTTGAAGGCTAAAATCCAAAAAAGTGGGTACAAAAAGTTACTTTTGCGTCATCCAGATGCACTGCCGCCATTTTGCATTCTGTACGTTGGTTGCTTTCTCACTTGATGTCTCTTTTAACAGGCAAATTATCACTTTATCCGACCGGACCTTGTAGGCTGAATCCGTAGAATAAGGCTATAACCTATTCCCGGAGCATCATATGCGTAAAACTCTAATTGGCTGCATGGTTGCAACTGCCCTTGCTACTGTATCTTCGGCACATGCTCAGGTATTTAGCTACTCATTTACAGATACCAATAAGGCTGTTCGGAATATTAAGCCTGCAACACAAACATATCTTAATCCCGCTGGTGTTTTGACTCTGAACTTGATATCGGGTCTTGATCGGTACGAGCGAGTGACGGTCACACGAGACAGCGATAAAAAGGTTATGTATTCCTCCGTCTCGACCAAAACGAGCGTTGCAGATCGTATCGTTGCTGCCGATGGAACAGAATACTATGGAAAGGATATGGTTCTACCGGCGCTCGGAGAAGGGACCTTTACTGTAGTCAATGAAACTCTGGATATTCGCCAGACTGTAGTGAGCACATCTACTTATCATTTCATCGTTGATACAACTCCTCCACGCTATAAGAGTATTTATCCGAGTCAAAACGCAGGTTACGACATGGTACTTTCTGGGCCACTTTGGGAGTTGGGCCGAGGCGGTAGTGGCCAGTTTTCTATATTTGCAGACGGTATTGAGGATGCTAGTGGAATTGCCAAGATCCGTCTTGTCATTAAACGAAGTAATGGTTCTGTGGTCTCCGACAATAACCTGAGTTATGACACAGCCAATAAACGTGCGTTCTATCCGTGGATTAAAGATATGAACACCCAGGCTGGCATGCCCTCAAGTGATCTTGATGAAGAATTCACCTTCAATTTCATCGTTACGGACCTGGCAGGAAATACGCTTAACATTCCTCCCCAGCGGTTTTTATATGACGATCAAATGGGAGAATTTACGCCATTTGCAGTTCATGACTCACGTGTAAGCACCAGTGTTGTACCCGGCATTTCTTCGGGATACGTCCCGTTTAAACGAGGCCTTACAGTGCTGGAAAACCCCTACAAGTTGGTTATACGTATCCCAAGAACTAACTGGAAGCCATATCGAAATGGTGGCATGAGCATTACCAATAACTATGGCGGAGTACAGGTCCTTTCCGAAGATGCCACCTATGTCTACGTGGAAGTTAAGCTGCCACAGGGTGCCTTAGATGGAAACTACTATAGACCTGTGAATACATATCAATGGTCTGGAGGAGATCTTGGTCAGTATGCCAGCTGGCTCAACTGGGATCCTGCCTCTGTAAAGAGTCCGGCTTGGGGAAGTTCACCCATAGAACGACAAAAGGCTGATGGAACATGGTTCAACAGCGTAAACTGGAACCTGTTCAAGGCATCTGATATGCCTATAAAACTTACTAATATCCGGTTCAATGTACAGGCTAGGCCATATGATCAAAAAATCACTGGCGGAGCAACATGCAGTATTCCAGCTGGCTCAACAACCTGTACCGTCTCTTTGCCCCAGGATATTATAAATGGCACTACCGGCTATCTTCATAGTGGCTATGAAGTAAGGTCAACCACCGAAGCAACCTTCTTTGCCCCTATATGGGAGAATATAGCCTGGCATACACTGGGTCCCTCCGTCACTGGTGAATCGCCACGCGTTTAACAGACACCTCAGAGTCATTTAAGATGACTTAAAGAGAGGTGCCCATGAGCGGTAAGCGTTATCCTGAAGAGTTTAAAACTGAAGCAGTCAAACAGGTT
>NZ_JBMKIA010000046.1:0-18530 GCF_049238215.1 Enterobacter cloacae complex sp. IR5441 | reverse complement strand
GTTCGCACATCTTGTTGTCTGATTATTGATTTTTCGCGAAACCATTTGATCATATGACAAGATGTGTATCCACCTTAACTTAATGATTTTTACCAAAATCATTAGGGGATTCATCAGGATAAAGCGTCAACCGGCGTCATCAACACAATGAAAAAACAGTGGCCGAATCTGGCGGAAGCCAGTTCGCTGGAACTGAGTGCCAAAGTGAATACCGGCGAAATGAAGTGGTAATAGCCTGATTATCTCCTGCTATATTTAAATTTTTTATAGCAGGAGTTAACTATGCCATCTTCAGTAAGGGGCATCGACCATATCGGTATTACGGTGCCCGACATTGAAAAAGCCACCCTATTTTTTGAACGCGCTTTCGACGCCCAGGTTTTATATCATTCTGTCGATGCGCAAACCGATAATATTGATCAGCCCGCCCAGCAGCACACCTTAAAATTATTTCCCGGCACAAAAATTCACGCCATTCGCATGCTCGTCATGCCCCACGGACCCGGCATAGAACTTTTCGAAATGCATGGCCCTGAACAGGGAATGCCCGCCCGCGCCAGCGACTTTGGCCTCCAGCATTTTGCTGTTTATGTTGATGATTTTGATAAGGCGATAGCCGCTTTCACCGCTGCTGGCGGGGAGATGTTTACCGCGCCAAAGCCGCTCACGTTTCCGGATGAGCAAGGTGAAGGTAATGCTTTCTGCTATGGGCAAACCCCCTGGGGCAGCATTGTAGAATTGATTTCCTGGCCAACGCCCATGCCTTATGAAAAAACGACAAATTTACGCCACTGGAAACCCTGAATTTTATTTCTGTGCTACGGGAGATGATATTTTTATTTCCAGGACGAATCTGAACCACAACGGCGAAAATATTTGCCAATCTGAATGCGAATTACGATTTTGCACGCCGTAACATTAAACAGACAACGACACGGAGGCAGCATGTTTACTTATTACCCGGCACATACCACAGCAGCACAACCCGAACTCGTTAACGCGATTGCGCAGGGTCTTCAGGCGGAGCACGGTGTTGTTACCGAAGATGACATTTTGATGGAACTGACCAGGTGGGTGGAAGCCACAGACAATGACATCCTCAGTGACATCTACCAGCAAACCATCAACTATGTCGTTAGCGGGCAAAATGCACCTTTGTAAAAACCTGCTAAGCTGGATCTGCAACCTAAGGGGTTACATTTCGTTTGCGTGAGCAAACTTGTCCTTAAAACTATCAACGGGATTGAGGAGTTAATATGAAATCGAACCGTCAGGCACGCCACATTCTGGGACTGAACTACAAGCTCTCAAACCAGCGCAAAGTGGTTATTGAAGAGGGGAGCGAAACGCAAGTGACCCACGCCACCGGCAGGAAACGTCAGGCAGGCAAGTAAGTTCCAGTACGAAATCCACAACACCATCGGTTACCCCGGTGGTGTTTTTGTTTATGTGTTGCGGTAATTAATATTTAGCTCCTTTATAATACCGCCCGACCGCACCCCGTAGCACAGGCCAAAAAGATGACAAACAGCAGTGTCAGGGACGGATCTTCTTAAAAAGAGTGAGTGACATGGACAACAAACTGAAAAAACATCGTTCCCTTTATATTCCTTACGCCGGTCCGGTTTTACTGGAGTTTCCCCTTCTGAACAAAGGCAGCGCCTTTAGCATGGAAGAGCGCAGCAGCTTTAACCTGCTGGGTCTGCTGCCTGAAGTGGTTGAAACCATTGAAGAACAGGCGGAACGCGCCTGGATCCAGTATCAGGGCTTTAAAACCGAAATCGATAAGCACATCTACCTGCGTAATATCCAGGACACCAACGAAACCCTCTTCTACCGCCTGGTGCAGAACCATCTCGAAGAGATGATGCCCGTCATTTACACCCCAACCGTCGGCGCGGCGTGTGAACGCTTCTCAGAGATCTACCGTCGTTCCCGCGGCGTGTTCATCTCCTATCAGAACCGTCACAACATGGACGACATTCTGCAAAACGTGCCTAATCACAACATCAAGGTGATCGTGGTAACCGATGGCGAACGTATTCTGGGCCTTGGCGACCAGGGCATTGGTGGGATGGGGATCCCCATCGGTAAGCTCTCGCTGTATACCGCCTGCGGCGGGATCAGCCCGGCCTACACCCTGCCGGTTGTGCTGGACGTGGGGACCAACAACCAGCAACTGCTGAACGATCCGCTGTACATGGGCTGGCGTCACCCGCGCATTACCGACGACGAGTACTATCAGTTTGTTGATGATTTCATCCAGGCCGTGAAGCACCGCTGGCCGGACGTGCTGTTGCAGTTCGAAGACTTCGCACAGAAAAACGCCATGCCGCTGCTGAACCGCTACCGCGATGAGATCTGCTCGTTCAACGATGACATTCAGGGCACTGCGGCAGTGACCGTGGGGACGCTGATTGCCGCGAGCCGTGCGGCAGGCAGCCAGCTCAGCTATCAGAAAATTGTCTTCCTGGGTGCAGGCTCCGCGGGCTGCGGCATCGCCGAGCAAATTATTGCCCAGACCCAGCGCGAAGGCTTAAGCGAAGAGCTGGCTCGCTCCCGCGTCTTTATGGTGGACCGTTTTGGCCTGCTGACCGACGGTATGCCAAACCTGCTCCCGTTCCAGACCAAACTGGTGCAGAAGCGTGAAAACCTGAAAAACTGGGATACGGATAACGAAGTGCTCTCGCTTCTTGACGTGGTGCGCAACGTGAAGCCGGACATTCTGATCGGCGTATCCGGGCAGACCGGCCTCTTCACGGAAGAGATTATTCGCGAGATGCACAAGCACTGCGAACGCCCTATCGTGATGCCGCTGTCTAACCCGACTTCACGCGTGGAGGCAACGCCGCAGGATATCATCGCCTGGACAGAAGGTAAGGCACTGGTCGCGACCGGCAGCCCGTTTGATCCGGTGCTGTGGAAGGACAAACTCTATCCCATCGCACAGTGCAATAACTCCTATATCTTCCCGGGTATTGGTCTGGGGGTTATCGCCTCCGGCGCGTCACGCATCACCGACGAAATGCTGATGTCCGCGAGCGAAACGCTGGCAGGTCACTCACCGCTGGTGAATAACGGTGAAGGCCTGGTACTGCCGGAGCTGAAAGACATTCATAAAGTGTCCCGCGCAATTGCCTTCGCGGTAGGCAAAATGGCGCAGCAGCAAGGCGTCGCGGTGAAAACCTCTGCCGATGCGTTGCAGCAGGCGATTGACGATAACTTCTGGATGCCGGAATACCGTAGCTATCGTCGTACTTCTATTTAAGCATTGCCCCTCACCCAGCCCTCTCCTCAAAGGGGAGAGGGCTGGGTGAGGGGAATATACGGCACCTCCCACTAGCCAAACCCATTTTCCCCCGCTACACTCCCTTCATCCATTAACCTACTGAATATATAAGGAGGCCAATTATGCTGTACTGTGAAATTTTCAATGTTTCACATACATTTGGTGATCGCACCAGCTCAAGCGTTATCGGTATCGTGCTGCGATAACTTCTGCTTGAGCGAAGACACCAACCCCTGAAATCCCTTCTCTCGGGCTTACTGAGTTATCGTCAGCGATGTTTGACGAGGCATAAACATGCCTGTAACTCCTGGGTAAGCAACAATGAGCACTTTACTCACTGCACATTCTTTACGCGTTGATACAGCGTTCGGCACGCTCTTCGACTCTCTCTCCTTTACGTTGAAAAAAGGCGATCGCATCGGCCTGCTGGGTGATAACGGCTGCGGAAAAAGTACGCTGCTGAAAATCCTCGACGGGACGCAGTCCCCTGCTGCCGGAACCGTTTCACTGGCGGGGCATTGCCTGCTGGCGCGCGTGGAACAACATCTGCCGGAGACTCTTGATCCCCTGACCATGCTGGATGCGGTGCTGGCGCAGCTGCCGATCGGTGAGCGCGACAGTTTGCGCTGGAAAGCCGAGTCGCTGCTGGCCGGAATGGGCTTCACGACGCAGGAAACGGCGTTAACCTCCGCCACGCTGAGCGGCGGCCAGCATACGCGGTTGCTGCTGGCACGAGCGTTGATAAGCGATCCGGATCTGCTGCTTCTGGACGAACCGAGCAACCACCTTGACCTGCCGACCCTGCTGTGGCTGGAGCAGTTTCTACAAAACTGGTCCGGCAGCTTTGTGCTGGTCTCACACGACAGGCAACTGCTGGACGCGGTAACCAACGGCAGCTGGATCCTGCGCGATAAAACGCTGCACGCCTTTGCCCTTCCCTGCACTGCCGCCCGTCTGGCGCTCGACGCAAAAGACGAAAGCGATGCGTTGCGCCATAAGGCAGAGCAAAAAGAGATCGACCGCGTCACGGCCAGCGCACGGCGTCTCGCGAACTGGGGCAAGGTCTATGACAACGAAGATCTCTCCCGTAAGGCTAAGCAGATGGAAAAACAGGTCGAACGCCTGAAAGAGACCCAGACGGAACTGACGGCGGGAAGCCCGTGGACCTTAACCCTGCGCGGGGACGCGCTTCGGGCCGACCGCCTGCTGGAAATGACTCACCTCGGCGTCCCCCCGGCGCCGGGTCTGCCAGACCTGTTTACTCTCGACAGCGCGCGGCTGAAGAGCGGCGATCGCGTGGCGATTGTGGGTCGTAACGGCTGCGGAAAATCGTCGCTGCTGAAGCTTATCTGGCGACATTTTCGCGACGAGATCGCGGACGAGCGGCTTAAGCGTCATCCGCGCGTCTCACCCGGCTACTACGACCAGACGCTGCACCAGTTGCCAGATGATGCGGCGCTGCTTGATGCGCTGGAGCCTTTCGCGCCAGATCCGCAGACCCGTAAAATGGCGCTCATCAGTGCCGGGTTCCCGTGGGCGCGTCACGGGCAAAAAGTCAGTACGCTGAGCGGCGGGGAACGTTCGCGCCTGCTGTTCGTCGGCCTGACGCTTGCCCGTTATAGCCTGCTGATGCTGGATGAACCGACCAACCACCTGGACATGGAAGGCAAAGAGGCGCTGGCGGAAACGCTGCAACAGTTTGAAGGCGGAGTGCTGCTGGTGAGCCACGATCGTCAGTTAATTAGCCAGAGCTGTAACCGCTTCTGGCTGATTGAGGACGGCAGGCTGAGCGAATGGCACGATGCGGAGGCGGTGTTTGAGCGTCTGCGTGAGGACACCGCTCCGGTTGTACCTGAGGCATCGAATAACGCATTGAAGGCACCCTCTTCAGCGTCTGACGATCTGCTCGAACGCCTGGTTGCCCTGGAAACGCTGCTGGAAGAGGATTTGGCGCGTAAGCCAAAACACCAAAAACCGCAATTACAGGCGCAATGGCGAAAAGAGATTAAGGTGATAGAAGCGCAACTGTAAATCTGAGCCCGGCGGTGGCGTCGCCGGGCCAGTGTTTTTCACCCCAATTTATGAGGGGTACAGCCTTTTCTTAATCCGAAAATGCATCAAATAATGACATTATGTTGCGGTTGCCTTGCATTACAGCGCCAAAGTATTAATCCTTAATGGGTAATCAGACCTGCTATGCAGATACTCATCATGAAAGGAGAAACACATGAAGGCTGCTGTTGTCACTCAGGATCATCAGGTTAATGTCACAGAAAAAACCTTACGCGCGCTCAAACATGGTGAAGCGCTGCTGAAGATGGAGTGCTGTGGCGTTTGCCATACCGATCTCCATGTTAAGAATGGCGATTTTGGCGACAAAACCGGGGTGATCCTCGGCCACGAAGGGATTGGTATCGTCAAAGAGATTGGTCCGGGCGTCACGTCGCTAAAAGTAGGCGATCGTGCAAGCGTGGCGTGGTTCTTCGAAGGCTGTGGCCACTGTGAATATTGTAATACCGGCAACGAAACGTTGTGCCGTGACGTGAAAAACGCGGGTTACTCCGTTGACGGCGGCATGGCGGAAGAGTGCATCGTAACCGCGGATTACGCGGTTAAAGTCCCGGACGGGCTGGACTCTGCGGCGGCCAGCAGCATCACCTGCGCCGGGGTCACCACCTACAAAGCGGTAAAAGTCTCTGACATCAAACCCGGCCAGTGGATTGCGATCTACGGCCTGGGCGGTCTGGGCAACCTCGCGCTGCAATACGCTAAAAATGTCTTCAATGCGAAAGTTATCGCCATTGACGTGAATGACGAGCAGCTGAAGCTCGCTGCCAGCATGGGCGCAGACTTAACCGTGAACTCCCGCAGTGAAGATGCGGCAAAAGTGATTCAGGAGAAAACCGGCGGTGCACATGCGGCGGTGGTGACGGCGGTAGCGAAAGCGGCCTTCAACTCTGCCGTTGACGCAGTTCGCGCCGGAGGCCGCGTGGTGGCTGTAGGCCTGCCGCCGGAAGCGATGAGCCTGGATATTCCACGTCTGGTCCTGGATGGGATTCAGGTAGTGGGTTCCCTGGTGGGTACCCGTCAGGATCTGCTCGAAGCCTTCCAGTTTGCGGCTGAAGGTAAGGTGAAACCGAAAGTTACAATGCGCCCACTGGAAGATATCAACGCCATCTTCAAAGAGATGGAACAGGGCCAGATCCGTGGCCGTATGGTGATTGATTTACGTTCTTAACCGCGGTGGCCGGGTATCGGCTCTGCCCTGCCCGGCTTTTCATGTGGACGAACGGCGATCGGAAATCCATTCCTGAACCTCGATCTGGAACGTGTCCGGCGCTTTTCGATACATCTTCCGCGCCAGATCCAGGATGGTATGGCGCCCTAACTCCTCTTCCATCCGCTGCTGCGCGCTGTCCATGACCGAGCGCACCCCACACGGGCCGTCACAGACCCAGGCAGGTGGCGTTTCATCAAACACCGCCAGGCGCTGACGCACTTCCCGACACTCAAACATATTCTTCTCGCCGTCAATGGCATGCGCCACGTCCAGCACGCTGATCAGCTCGGCCGGACGCGCCAGCCGGAAGCCTCCCCCTTTGCCTTCGGTGCTGATGACCAGCCCCGCGCGTGATAAACGGGTGAAGATTTTTCCAAGATAGTCGTACGGCACGCCCTGCAAGGCCGCCATCTCCCGGACGCTCATCTCACGTTCATTGCCTTTTGCATCCACCATACACATCAGGCTATGAATGCCATATTCCACACCAGAACTGTAAAACGCCATGGCTCACTCCGGGTCATTGTTCGCTGCATTATAACGATTTTTAACTCAGAAAGAAGTTGTCGCAGTTAACTCCGACAAGTATAGTGGCAGTTATGTCAGACATACAGCCTGACGCACTAAAGGATCGAGTATGAAAAAGCAGATTTTAATTGTGGGTAGTGGGTTTTCCGGTATGTGGGCTGCGGTCAGCGCCGCGCGCCTTTCTGCTCTGGCGGGTAACAATAGCCTCAGCATTGCCGTGCTGGCCCCTGTTGCGGAGCTACGCGTTCGCCCACGCTTTTATGAAGAGAACGTGTCGACGATGGTCGCGCCGCTGACCGAACTGTTTGCTGAGCTGGGTATCGCCTTTATTGCGGGCGAAGCACAACGTATTGATACCTCGTCTAAAACCGTTTTGTATCGCGATTCAAACGGCGCGATTGCTGACGTCGCCTGGGAACGTCTGATCCTCGCAACCGGTAGCCAGACTAAACGTCCTCCTGTTGCCGGTCTGGCTGAATACGCCTTTGATATCGACCAACTCGACTCCGCCAGATTATTCGAGCAGCATCTTGATTCGCTGGTTTCGCGCCCCTCCACCCCGGAGCGTAATACCGTGGTCGTGTGTGGCGGCGGCTTTACCGGCATCGAACTGGCAACGGAACTCCCTGCCCGACTCCGTACTCGCTTCGGCGCTGATACAAAGACTAAAGTAATCGTAGTTGAAAGAGGTGCAACCATCGGCGGGCGTTATAGCGAGGCGCTGCGTAACACAATTGAAGAAGCAAGCAACGTGCTCGGCGTTGAATGGCGTTTAAACAGTGAAATTGAAGCCATCGATGCCAGCGGCGTAACGCTGAAAAACGGAGAGCGCATTGCCAGCGCCACTGTAGTGTGGACGGCAGGGGTAGAAGCTAACCTCCTCAGCCTGCAAATTGACGGGGAACGCGATACTCAGGGTCGGCTGATCGTCAACGACACGTTGCAGGTTCCTGCGCATCCTGAGGTTTACGCGACGGGTGATATGGCGCACGCCAAAACGGACGATGCGGGCAACACGGCGCTGATGACCTGCCAGCACGCGATCCAGCTGGGGAAATTCGCCGGACACAACGCGGCGGCCAGCCTGTTAAATCTGGAGCCGTACCCTTACCGTCAGGTGAACTACGTCACCTGTCTGGATTTAGGTGGCTGGGGCGCGGTATACACCGAGGGCTGGGAACAGCGCGTTAAATCCGTGCGCGAGGAAGGCAAAAAGATCAAAGTCGCCATCACCAACGAACTGATTTACCCGCCAGCAGCAGACAAAGCGGTCGCTTTTGCCGCCGCTGACCCGCTGGCGAAATTCGTTTAGTCCCCTTCTGCGCCCGCGACCAGCGGGCAAAGTGTGCAATCAGGCCAGCGCACCTGCGTTGGCCTGACGCTTTTTGGCACATAAATAACCATACATCAGCAGAGAAGTCATCGCAGAGAAGGATAAAATCGCGGCCGGCAGCGTGACATAGCTCCAGCTAAAGCCGAGCGTAATCATTAATCCACCGAAATAGGCGCCAATTGCGCTGCCGAGGTTAAACGCCATTTGCCCGCCTGCGGCCCCCAGCATCTCGCCGCCTTTCGCATTTTGCAGCAGCAGAATTTGCAGCGGCGCAGAGAGCGCAAACAGCCCGGCGCAGCAGATGAATCCCATGACCAGTGAAGCTGTTTTAAGCTCGCCAAAGGCGAACAACGCCAGCAGCGAAGCCACAATCACCAGGTCAGTGGTGGCAGCAATGCGCAGCGGGCTAAAGCGTGACGACAGCTTGCCGCTGAAGACATTTCCCAGCACCATGCCCAGCCCCATCAGCATCATGATCGCGGTCATGACGCCCTCAGAAAAGCCTGACACGTTGACCATAAACGGCTTCACGAAGCTAAACCAGGCAAACACCCCGGCATTGCCAAACATCGTAGCGGCAAAAATCAGCCACGGTTCCGGTTTCTTCAGGAAGTGGAATTGTTCTGCCAGCCGGGTGGTTGTCGTGTCGTGAATGTCAGGCACCCACAGCAGAACAGACAGGATCACCAGCGCGTCAAAGACCGCAATCAAAAAGAAGGTGTAACGCCAGTTAAATTCATGTCCCAGCCACGTCCCGAGCGGCACGCCAAGCAGGTTGGCAACGGTCATCCCGGCAATCATCCCGGCCACAGCGACCGTCACTTTACCCGGCGGCGCGATTTTTGACAGGATTATCGCCCCCACTCCGAAAATCGCGCCATGCGGGAAACCAGAGATTAAGCGCCCCGCCGCCAGTCCCACGTAGGAGTCAGAGAAGGTAAAGAGCGCGTTACCGACGACGCACATCGCCACCAGAAACAGCAGCGTTGTTTTCAGCGAAAATTTGCTGGAGAACAGCGCCACAATCGGCGCGCCGATCACCACGCCAAAAGCGTAAAACGAAATCATATTTCCGGCGGAGGGAATCGAAATGCCCGTATCATGAGCCAGCTCGGTCAGCACGCCCATAATGCCAAACTCAGCCATCCCCAGGCCAAAGGTACCCAGTGCTAACGAAAAAATTGTCTTTTTCATACCGCGACCACTGTTAAAAAAATGCAGCGTGCATTATTGATTAAACTTGTATGGTGAACCAGTTCAAATCAGATTTCTGACACATTAATCCATTCATTCAGGCCGATTACACTCTTAGTACGGCCTCGATCCCGCGACCGGATACAAAGGGAGACCCACCATGGTCAGTAAGAAGAAAACCCGTGTTGTTGATGATGTCGTTAAAAACGCGCCGCTCAAAACCAAAGCGTACGAGCAAGGGCTTCGCCGCCTCCATGTTGAACTGGTTAAGCTCCAGCAATGGGTGGTCGCCAAAGGGTTAAAGGTCTGTATTGTTTTTGAAGGACGAGACGGCGCCGGTAAAGGCGGCGTCATCAAAGCCATCACCGAACGCGTCAGCCCTCGGGTGTTTCGCGTTGTTGCGTTACCGGCTCCCACCGATAAAGAGAAAAGTCAGCTCTATTTTCAGCGTTACGTTCCCCATCTGCCCTCTGCCGGGGAAATCGTTATTTTTGACCGCAGCTGGTACAACCGTGCGGGCGTGGAAAGAGTCATGGGTTTCTGTACCGAGGAGCAGGCCGAAAAATTTCTTGATGGAACGCCGGTGATGGAAAAAGCGATGGTCGATGCCGGGATCATTTTGTTGAAATACTGGCTTGAAGTAACGCCAAAAGAGCAGGAGCGACGCCTTCGCGATCGCATTAATGATGGTCGCAAGATCTGGAAGCTGTCTCCAATGGATATTAAATCTTTCAATCTGTGGGATGAGTATACCCTCGCCCGCGACGCGATGTTTAAAGCGACCGACACCGCCTGGGCGCCGTGGTTTGTGGCGCGCTCAGAAGATAAAAAACGGGTGCGGCTGAATATTATTTCGCATCTGCTTTCCCAGATCCCCTATAAAGAAATTCACGTAGACAAAGTGGATTTACCGAAACGCAAGATCGGCAAAGTGAAGCCTACAAAATATCCCTTCCGCTATATTGCAGAGCGGTTTTGATATTACTGGAAGACGGCTCGCATAATGTAGATTACTAGGGGAAACAGTATTGTTTTTTGTTGGCTGCGGTTGATAATGACCGCACCAACAAAGGAGAAAACATGAAACCGAACCGCACAGAAAGATGTGTTACAACAAAGCCTTTTACGGGGAAAAAGCCTCGCCCACTCTCTACAACAGCAGAGCACAAGCGACAGCATCAACAGGATCAGGGATTTATTAAAGCGATGAATGAATTAACGGCCAAAGCAGGGCTATTATCGGATGACCCTTATTTTGGAGGGCTTTGATGTGTTTTCAGTTTGACGTTTATCGCAACCCATCAGACAGAACGCGTGAATACCAGCCCTATTTTATGATTATTCAGCACGATTTTTATGACGACTTATCAACGAGACTTATTGTACCGTTAAGCTATCACAATCATTTAAGAGGACATTCAAACGCTGCAACGCCACTGGTGAACATTGAATTCCAGACATATTTTCTTAATACAGCCAACATCACACACGTGGAGACAAAGAAACTTAATAATAAGAATTATGTATGTAATCTGCGCAGTGCAAGAAGTAGTGTTCTTGCAGGAATTGATGCGTTAATTACCAATACGTAGCTCAGAGCCGCGCAAGTGCAGCGCCGCCGGACAATGCCGACGGCGCGAGGTTTACTTCAACCCTTCCGAACTCTCTTTTTGCGCTTCAAGACGCTCGACGTCCCGATACCAGCGCGGATGGTGTTTTTGCGCCCAGCGGCGGCTCACCTTCCCTTCAATCATGCCTTTAATCGATCCTTTCACCCAGAAGGCCATATACATATGGATCAGGATGGCGTGGATCAGAATAATGGCCGAGGTCGCGTGGATCAGCAGTGCGTAGCGCACCACCTGGATCGGGAAATATTGGGCAAAATACGGACGCCAGATAATCACTCCGGTCACCAGCAGCACGAAAATCATACTCATGATGGTCCAGAACATCATCTTCTGCCCGGCGTTGTATTTGCCCACCTTCGCGACTTTATGCTCGTTGCCTTTCAGAACCTCAACAATCCCTTTAATCCAGGGAATATCCTGCTTGTCAGGGATGTTGTGATGAACGAAACGCACGAACATAAACATCAGCACCACGAAAATCAGCACGCCGAAGAACGGATGCAGAATGCGCCCCATCTGCGGTGTCCCGAAGGTTTCCGTGAGCCACTGTAGCGTCGGGAAAAAGAACGAAATGCCGGATACCGCCACCAGGAAGAAGCAGATGACCACCGTCCAGTGACAGGCGCGATCGACAAATTTTGTGCGCACTATCATTTTCGACTTACTCATGATGCTCCTCCTCGTCGTCATCCACCTCTTTATTCGGTCCGATACCGATGTAGTGATAAATCAGCCCGGCAAAGGTGGCGATAAAGCCCGCTGCTGAGAGCGGCTTAAGCGCCCCTTTCCACAGGTTGATTGAGGTATCGATCGCCGGATCTTTCGGCAGATTGTGATACAGCTCCGGCTGGTCATTGTGGTGCAGAACATACATGACGTGCGTACCGCCGACACCCTGCGGGTTATAAATCCCGGCCTTGTCATAGCCGCGCGCTTTGAGCTTATCCACCCGCTGCTGTGCCACTTCCAGCATCTCTTTTTTGGTACCGAAGTGGATCGCCCCGGTAGGACAGGTCTTCACGCAGGCAGGCTCCTGGCCGACGCTGACGCGATCGACGCACAGCGTGCATTTATAGACCCGGTTATCCTCTTTATTGAGGCGCGGGATATTAAACGGACAGCCCGCAATACAGTAACCGCAGCCGATGCAGTTATCCTGCTGGAAGTCGACGATCCCGTTGGCGTACTGAATGATTGCCCCGGCAGACGGGCATGCCTTCAGGCAGCCCGGATCTTCACAGTGCATACAGCCGTCTTTACGGATCAGCCACTCCAGCTTGCCGTTCTGGTCGGTTTCGCTAAAGCGCATCACCGTCCAGGACTTGGCGCTCAGATCAGCAGGATTGTCATAGACCCCAACGCAGTGCCCCACCTCGTCGCGAATATCGTTCCACTCCGAGCAGGCCACCTGGCAGGCCTTACAGCCCACGCAGGAGGAGACATCGATCAGTTTGGCGACTTCTGCCTTGTAATCCCGCGCACGAGGCGCGGGCGTTATCGGGTTGGTCGCGGAGCGTTTAATAATGTCTTGTGTTTCCATCGCCATTTAATCGCTCCTTACGCTTTCTCGATGTTGACCAGAAACGCTTTATACTCCGGCGTTTGCGAGTTGGAATCGCCGACGTTTGGCGTCAGGGTATTGGCGATGTAGCCTTTCTGCGCTACCCCTTCAAAGCCCCAGTGCAGCGGTATACCGACGGTTTCCACCTGCTGGCCATGCACGTTCAGCGTTTGCAGACGACGGGTGACCACCGCCACCGCGCGAATAAAGCCGCGCTTGCTGCTGACCTTCACGCGATCGCCGTTGGCAATGCCTTTCGCCTTCGCCAGGGTTTCGCTTATCTCCACAAACTGTTCCGGCTGCGCGATGGCGTTAAGCCGCGCGTGCTTGGTCCAGGTATGGAAATGCTCGGTCAGGCGGTAGGTGGTGCCGACATACGGGAACTTGTCCTTTTTACCTAAACGCAGCACGTCGTCTTCATAGATGCGCACCACCGGACTGGAGACCACATTCGGGTGCAGCGGGTTAGTGCCGAGCGGCGTTTCCATCGGCTCGTAGTGTTCCGGGAACGGCCCTTCCGCCAGTTTGTCGATAGCAAACAGACGTCCCAGCCCTTCCGGCTGCATGATAAACGGCCCGGTGTTGCTGCCCGGCGCGGCGGTGTTGAAGTCCGGGATATCGTTCCCCGTCCACTTCGTGCCGTTCCACTCGATCAGCATGCGTTTCGGATCCCACGGCTTACCGTTCACGTCTGCGGAGGCACGGTTGTACAGTACGCGGCGGTTTAACGGCCACGCCCATGCCCAGCCCAGGGTATTGCCCAGGCCTGACGGATCGGCGTTATCGCGATTGGCCATCTGGTTACCCTGCTCCGTCCAGCTGCCGGTGTAGATCCAGCAGGACGAAGCCGTGGTACCGTCGTCACGCAACAGCGCGAAGCTATTAAGCAACTCGCCTTTCTTCGCCACCAGATTGCCGTTGGCATCGTACAGGTCGGCCAGCGCCACGCCGTTGTTCTCTTTTGCCACCTCTTCGGACTCAGGATGATCCGGCTGCTTGTAGTTCCAGCTCATCTTCAGCAGCGGCTCAGCGCCTTTGCCGCCTTCTGCGCGGTACATCTCGCGCAGACGATGGTAAATCCCGGCCAGAATTTCGCCGTCATTACGCGCTTCGCCCGGCGCATCCTGACCTTTCCAGTGCCACTGTAGCCAGCGGCCAGAGTTGGCAATAGAACCGTCCTCTTCCGCAAAGCAGGTCGATGGCAGGCGGAACACCTCGGTCTGAATCGCTGCCGGATCGACATCGTTTGATTCACCGTGGTTCTGCCAGAACGTAGACGTTTCGGTGACCAGCGGATCGATAACCACCATGTACTTCAGCTTGCTCAGGCTGCGAACGACTTTGTTTTTATCCGGGAATGACGCTACCGGGTTAAAGCCCTGGCAGATGTAACCCGTGACGTCGCCCTTATCCATCATGTTGAAATACTTGATGACATCGTAAGCCTGGTCCCATTTCGGCAACCACTCAAAGCCCCAGTCATTCTCTTTCTGCGCCGCGTCGCCGTAGAACGATTTCATCAGACTGACGGCAAACTTCGGATAGTTACTCCAGTAGTTCACCTGGTCCGGACGCGTCGCTTTTGGCGTGTTGGCGTCAAGCCAGCTTTGCCAGTCGGTCTGCTTCTCGGACGGCAGGGTCAGGTAACCCGGCAGGCTGGTCGACAGCAGGCCGAGGTCGGTTAAGCCCTGAATGTTAGAGTGCCCGCGCAGGGCGTTCACGCCGCCACCGGCCATCCCCATGTTGCCGAGCAGCAGCTGGATCATCGCCATGGTACGGATGTTCTGCGCGCCCACGGTATGCTGCGTCCAGCCCAGCGCGTACAGGAATGTAGTGGTTCTGTCGGCGGCACTGGTGGAAGCCAGCACTTCACATACTTTCAGGAAGTCCGCTTTCGGCGTACCGCAGATGTTTTCCACCACGTCCGGCGTATAGCGGGAAACGTGCTGTTTCAGCAAGTTCCACACGCAGCGCGGATCGCTCAGGGTCTCATCGCGTTTCGCGTAGCCGTTTTCGTCGAACTGATAGTTCCAGGACGATTTATCGTACTGACGTTTCCCGGCGTCATAGCCGCTGAAGAGGCCATCTTCGAAGGCGAAATCTTCCCGTACCAGCAGGCCGGCATTGGTGTAATGCTTAACGTATTCCACGTTAATTTTGTTATTTTCGATCAGGTACAACAGCACGCCGGAAAGGAACGTAATATCCGTACCGGAGCGGATCGGCGCATAGATATCAGCCACCGATGCCGTACGCGTAAAGCGCGGATCGACGACGATCAGCGTCGCATCGTTGTTGTTTTTCGCTTCCATCGCCCAGCGGAATCCCACCGGATGGGCTTCAGCGGCGTTACCGCCCATTACCACCACGACGTTAGCGTTTTTGATATCAACCCAGTGGTTGGTCATCGCACCGCGACCAAATGTTGGAGCAAGACTTGCTACCGTTGGTCCGTGTCAGACGCGCGCCTGGTTATCAACCGCCAGCATGCCGAGGGAGCGCACAAATTTTTGCGTCAGCATGCCGGTCTCATTACTTGCCGCAGAGGCACACAGCATCCCGGTGGAGGTCCAGCGGTTTACCGTGACGCCCTGCTCGTTCTTCTCAATAAAGTTGGCGTCGCGATCCGCTTTCATCAGTTTTGCAATTCGGGAGAAAGCGTCGTCCCAGGAGATACGCTGCCATTTGTCAGAGCCCGGCGCACGATATTCCGGGTAGCGCAGACGGTTTTCACTGTGGACGTAGTCCAGCAGCCCCGCCCCTTTCGGGCAAAGCGCCCCGCGGCTCACCGGATGGTCCGGGTCCCCTTCAATATGATAAATCGCTTCTTTGGCGTTCTTTGCGCCATCACCCAGGCTATACATTAATAGCCCACAACCCACGGAGCAGTATGTGCAGGTGTTACGGATCTCTTTCGCGCGCAGCAGTTTATAGTTGCGTGCCTGAGCCAGCGCCATTTTGGGAGCGAATCCCAGCATTGCGGCTGTTGTTCCGGCCATACCGCCCGCGCAGATTTTAAAAAATTGTCTGCGGCTGACGTCCATTGCTGTCCTCGTTATCTGATAAGACTTCGCGCCGCAAACTAACAGCAAAGCCCCTGTTTTTTTTGCGTCAAATCAAGGTCGTCAGACTTCGCCCCCTTAATAGTCACTGCCGGTATGATTTGCTAATCCTTTCGGGTTAACAGGCTCTTTGAAAATTCGCCAGGTGTAGCAAATAGATGCTATAAGTTTTCCCTTTGATTTTTAGAAGACTGGCAGGGTAATGGACAGAAAAAGAGCAACGCTGACAGGCCTGGCGGCCATATTGTTGTGGAGCACCATGGTGGGTCTCATCCGCAGCGTCAGTGAAGGACTGGGCCCGGTGGGCGGCGCGGCGATGATTTACACCGTCAGCGGGCTGTTGTGTCTGGTGACGGTGGGTTTTCCCGATCTTCGGCGTTTTTCCACGCGCTATCTCATTGCGGGCAGCATCCTGTTTGTCAGCTATGAGATGTGCCTGGCCCTGTCGCTGGGGTATGCCGCGACGCGCTCACAGGCGATTGAAGTCGGTATGGTCAATTATCTGTGGCCAAGCCTGACGATTGCGTTCGCGATTTTGTTCAACGGGCAAAAAACCACCCTGTGGGTGATCCCTGGGCTTCTCATCTCGCTGTTGGGTGTGTGCTGGGTTTTAGGTGGCGAAAACGGTCTGCAACTGAATGACATCATGCAGAACGTCGTTTCCAGTCCGCTAAGTTATGGGCTGGCGTTTGCTGGCGCTTTTATCTGGGCCGCCTACTGCACCGTCACCAGCAAGTATGCCAAAGGGCAAAATGGCATTACCCTTTTCGTCCTGCTGACCGCTCTGAGTCTGTGGGTCAAATATGCCGTCAGCGATCAGCCCGAAATGGTGTTCAGCGTCCCGGTTGTGGTAAAGCTATTGATGTGTGGGGTTGCGCTTGGCTTTGGCTACGCCGCCTGGAATATCGGTATTCTTCACGGTAACGTCACGGTGCTTGCGGCTGTCTCTTATTTCACGCCAGTTCTTTCCGCCGCACTGGCGGCTATTCTGCTGAGTTCTCCGCTTTCACTCTCATTCTGGCAAGGGGCATTGATGGTGTGCGCCGGATCGTTACTGTGCTGGTATGCCACCCGCAAATAGCATTTTTATTTTTGCCGGGTACCGAATATGCCCGGCAAAATATTAACAATATTTTAATATGTGATCACACCCTCGAATATAATTCGTAACATTAGAGAGTAATTAAATTTCTGTATAGAGTGCTGTCAGAAAGCCAGAGTTGTTGTGGAAATTGACATAAACTGACAACGCAGGTAATTAATTCAGCGCCAATATTCCCGCGCTATATAGCACAAAGTGCAATAGTTTATTTCTGAATATTTCTGTTAGAAAACAGGTTCTGGTTTCCCGAGAAATTTATAATCAACTGTTTTAAAAAAGGTTATCCTGACACATGCTTTGACATTCCCTGCCAAACCCTTTTAATCCCACCAAAAAACTAAAACGTCCGTCAACTATTCACAGTCATATTATCTTGATTGGTTAATAATCACTTTATGTCTATATATTAACCTGACTGGCCGATTTAAGGGCAATTTATCCGATCAGGATCACACTAATTGAAATTATCTTTAATATTTTGAAACTTATTATTGAAAGCAGTCTACGGAATTTTAAAAATAGTCTGCCATTGACGATAAGCCTCGTTTAAAAATCGCTCAGGTGGCTTAGGAAATACCTAAATAAAATTATAAGGATTATTTAAGATGAAACTTAAATTAGTTGCAGTGGCAGTGACTTCCATGTTGGCAGCTGGCGTTGTTAACGCGGCTGAAGTTTTTAACAAAGACGGTAACAAACTGGATCTGTACGGCAAAGTTACTGGTCTGCACTATTTTTCTGATGATGCTGGTAGCGACGGCGACAAAACGTATGTTCGTCTGGGCTTCAAAGGTGAAACTCAGATCAACGATCAGCTGACCGGATACGGTCAGTGGGAATATGAGTTCAAGGGCAATCGCTCTGAAGCTCAAGGTTCCGACGGCAACAAAACCCGTCTGGCGTACGCTGGTCTGAAATTCGATGAATTCGGTTCCTTCGACTACGGTCGTAACTACGGTGTGGCTTATGACATCGGCGCATGGACTGACGTTCTGCCAGAGTTCGGTGGCGATACCTGGACGCAGACTGACGGCTTCATGACCGGCCGTACCACTGGCGTTGCAACCTACCGTAACACCGACTTCTTTGGTCTGGTTGACGGCCTGAACGTGGCTGCTCAGTACCAGGGTAAAAACGACCGTGACGATATCACCGAATCCAACGGTGACGGCTGGGGTCTGTCTTCTACCTATGAATTCGACGGCTTCGGTGTGGGTGCGACCTACGCGAAATCTGACCGTACCGACCGTCAGGTTCGTGCTGCAAGCAACCTGAACGCCGGTGGCGAAAACGCAGAAGTCTGGGCTGCTGGCCTGAAGTACGATGCGAACAACATCTACCTGGCAACCACCTACTCTGAAACCCGCAACATGACGGCGTTCGGTAACGGTCACGTTGCCAACAAAGCGCAGAACTTCGAAGTTGTGGCTCAGTACTGAGAGATCCCCTCATAATTTCCCCAAAGCGTAACCATGTGTGAATAAATTTTGAGCTAGTAGGGTTGCAGCCACGAGTAAGTCTTCCCTTGTTATTGTGTAGCCAGAATGCCG
>NZ_JBMKIA010000045.1:0-18999 GCF_049238215.1 Enterobacter cloacae complex sp. IR5441 | reverse complement strand
AGCATCTGGCAAGGCTGGGCAGGAAGTCCCTGTCGTTCTCAAAATCGGTGGAGCTGCATGACAAAGTCATCGGGCACTATCTGAACATAAAACACTATCAGTAAATTGGAGTCATTACCACGTCTGCTTTGTGCCAAAGGCGGAAGTAACTAACAGCAGTCTGTGTGAAAATACGGGGAGCAGGTCAGTCAGAGTGTACCGCAGAAGTCTACTTTTCAAACGTACATTTTAATAAGTAGAAAAGTTATTGAGTCCAGTCTCTGTTGCCTATATCTTTAACAAAGATAAAACATTTGAATTATCTGTTAAATGATATGGCTATCAGACATGATGATCTGAGGGCGGTAGCATTCCAAAAACAAGAGCAGAAGAGGCGGAAGTTCAAGTTGAGCATGGGCAAAACGATTTCAAGAAAAAAACGTCTATCTCAGTACTATACAAACCGGGATGTGGCAGAGTTGCTTATCTCATCATTACCATCAGACGAAGCAAGTACAATCATTGACTTAAGTGCTGGTGAAGGCTCGTTGTTGATGACAGCTGCGCTCAAATACGACAACGCAAAGCTCTACGGAATTGATATTGATGATGAAAACTGCAGAAAGTTAGACCTATTACAAAACACGACGAGTATATGTTTAGATGCAACCCATTCAGCCAGTTTTGATAAAATAAAGGCACAAAACAGTACATATGGCATAGTCATTGGCAATCCTCCTTTTTATACAGCTGAACATACTGCCTATACAAGGTTCTTATTTAAGGAGTGGGCACTAAATCATAAAACAAAATATTACAGAGCTGAGGTTTTGTTCTTAATGTTATCGCTTAAGTTGCTTGATCGAGACAGTTGTTGTGGAATTGTTGTACCTGATACGATATTTTCAAGCGAGAAATATAAACCACTCAGAGAAAAAATAACCTCATTATTTAAATATATAGATGTTATAGAATTAGATAATAAGGCATTTTTGGGAACTGAAGCAAGGACTCATATTCTCACTGTCAGTAACAAAAAATCAATAAGCCCATCAATAACAACAAGAAGTTCAAAAAAAAATAAAGCGATAAGGCTTAAAAAAGAAGAGTTTATTGAAAGGGCCGACCATCAATATAACTCTTTTAAATATAACAATAACGAAAAAACGATTGAAACTTCAGGTATAAAAGTTATGAGAGGGAATATCAGCAAAACGAAAAAAACTCAACTGCATGATGCGATAATCCATTCATCTTCTTTTTATAATGATTTTTCTTTATTTGAAAATAACAATGACAGTGCAGAAAATGGTTCAGCCGTACAGGCGGTGAAAGGAGATGTTGTTGTACCCCGTGTAGGAACAAGATGTTTGGGGAAAGTTGGGATCATACGAAACGGTTCTTTTTCCATTACAGATTGTGTTTTTGTTATCAAAGCTTCTGAGTACGAATGTGGTGAAATGGTTGCCGCGGCATTAAAATCGAAATTTGGAGTCGACTGGATTAAAAGTATTTCGAAAGGCATTGGAGCGCAGTACATAACATTAAATGACATAAAAAAACTACCCCTGCGATAATAACATCATGAAAATAGATCATATTACAGCAAGAGATACTGAAGCGATTATTGAACAATCCAAAAAATTAATCAAGATTGGTTACTGGGATAATGTAAAAGTATCAGTACTGCAACGCTGGTTAGATAATTTCAAGGATGAAAAGGAAAAATATCTTGCAGCCTCTGTGTTAAGCGAGTTGATATATCGTAACAGAGAAACTGTTACATCTATGGGCTATAATATATTCTCAATTATTCTCCCACAGATCTTAGAGGAGTTAGATATTTACCATATTGAGGATATTGAAAAATGGATGAATGACATCAACTCGCCAAAACATGCAAGGAATCTTCCGTTTCGAACGTCCGTAATAAATAATGTGGATAGTAAAGTCACTAAAAGTGGTGATGTAATACACACATTCCTACAAAGAGATTTTTTCGATAAAAACTTAGGGGTAAAAGTTGAAAATATAGAAAAATTGCCACCAAGAATCAAAGCGATAGTTTTTTTTGATGATATGCTTGGTTCTGGCACTCAAATTGACACTTTCATGAAAGAAACAAATCTTGATGAACTTGGAAAGAAAATAATATTCATTCCATTTGCGGCTCTACGCGATTCAACAATAAGGATACAATCTAAATATAAAAACCTAATTATTAGGCCTGTTGAGTACTTGGATGAAAATCATAGTTTCTTTAGAGCATCCAACAGGAGAATAAATAGAGAATATTTCTATACACATAATGACTTCTTAAGATTGTACATTGATATATGTAATAAGAACTCAATAAGCAATCCATTAGGGTTCGGTAATTTGGGGCTTAGTTATGTCTTGGCAAACTCAACTCCAAATAATAATCTTTCATTCCTCTGGTTTGAAAATGAAGGATGGAATAGGTTATTCAAAAGGTAAAATATGAAATTTAACGAGATTTTTTCGAAAAACCGTGCCGAAGAATTACCTGATGATCTCTATGGTAAATATGTTCTTCCCTTAGGGTACGAAGATGTAAATCTAAAAAAAACGACAAAAGCAAGTATAGTTATTGGGGGGAGAGGATATGGAAAAACGATGTTCTTAAAGTATCATTGCCACCAGACAGCTCTAAGTGTGAATAAAGATACGATTGGTATTGAGGATCTTTCCAATCTGGGTATATATTGGCGCCCGGATACATCCTTTAGCCAGTTATTAACCGAAGCTTGGCTCGGAAAATTTTGGTCAACAGCTTTCAAAACGTACATGAGTCTATCGCTGATTATTGAGTTTGTTAAACTAACCAATAATTTATTGTCCGAAAAATCTCCTGTTTTTTCGTTGAAAGAGAAGATTAATAATCTGAAATTGCCAGATACAATTTCTGAAGGTTTGGGCATTGATAAAAATGCGAAACTTGTTGATGTTAGCGATCTTTTACATGAAAGACTGTTTACTCTTTGCAATTGGATAAATGCCCCAGTTACTGAAACACCACCGTTTTCTCTTGATACAAAATTTTCATTACAGAATATCATTAGCAAACTACATGCAATAACTGGATGCATTATAAAGCCTAATTTTCAAGTTTACATTGACGAGTTCGAGAACTTGACATCAGACCAGCAGGCAATAATCAATACTTTAATGAAGCACGGATCCATGCCGTTACTGTTCAGTGTTGCCTATAAGAAAAATGCTAATATTTCACATAAAACGTTAGGCAACGAAAGCATTGTTGAGCAGCATGATTTCAGATATATAGACTTAGAAGAACTGTATCTCAATGACTTTGATACATTTGCTGGTGAGATATTAGCCCTGCGCTTTTCAGATTATATAGAAAACACTGATCATGAAAAACTCCGTTCCATATTTACGTCAGAACATCAAATCCCGCACAGACAAACGAAGGAGTATCAGGATTCAATTAAAAATCTGGCCAGTAAGTTTCTTCCTGAAAAATCGACAAAAGAGATATCACATGAAATATTCAGTGATGACGCATTAACTAAAAAATTACATTCAATGATTGAAACCGGTTTGTCTAAATCAAAGTCAAAATTGCAAGTTCAATATTTTATAGATGATAAATTTCCTGAGGCAAGCCTGATAAATGGTGCATTGCTGAATAGGAAAAGTATTAGCCCAGACGAGGTGTTAGAACAATATTTGCAATATAAAGCAGGACATACAACAAAATATAAATCATGGATACCTAACAATCTCGTCGGTGTAATTCTCTATCTTTATAATAAATTACCAACCAGAATCTGCCCACTGTACGCTGGCTATAAACAGTTTGTATATTTATCAAGAGGGAACATCAGACATTTTCTGGAGTTATGTCACCAGTCGGTAACAAAAACAAATATCACGTCTCCACTGCCGCCAAAAACGATACCATCCATGACAATCGAAGCTCAATTAGAGGCCACCCTGAAGACGAGTGAACTCGAAATTGAAAAAATAGGAGATTTTGGTGCTCATGGAATGCATCTAAAAAGAGTGGCTAAAAGACTTGGTGCGATTTTCAACTATTGCCAATCTCGACGTTCTCAGAGCGAATCAGAAGTAAACCATTTCACTTTAGATTTAACTGATATAAATCTTCTTGCTTATAATGTTAAGGAAATCCTAAATGAATCATTGGTGTGGTCCGTGCTGATTGAACAGAAAGGAACGAAGAGTAAATCAACTGACAACCTGGAACTCAATGATTACGTCTTACATCCAGTTCTTGCACCATATTTTGGAATAAGCCACAGAAAAAAGAAAAAAATAAAATTTAGCAAAGGTGAGGTTGAAACCATTTTTGTAGGTAGTGATGAAGATTTTTCATCCTTGTTAAAGAAATATGGAGCCCGGTGGGATATCGATGACTCATCTTTTGATGTTTCTAGTTCAGTCACATCATACCAGTTGGGCCTGTTATGATAAAATTCAAACGTATCAGAACTCACAACAACTTAGATTTTACTAATCGCCATCATGACATTTTTTTCTATGGTGAAGAGTTAGATGAGAGAACTGGCCTGGCGATAAAAAAAGTAAACGCAAGCAATGCATTTCAGGTTAAATATGTAAAAGATGAATATGCATTAAAACTCAATGGTAATAAATACAAATTGTTAGCATTGAAGGATGCATTAATCTCTATGTCGCCTAAAAAAGTAATAATAGACTCTACTTCTCTTGATTTCCCTGAAATATTGTATCTTTTTTACTCCATTAATATGATTGAAGGTATAGAATCATTTACTGTTCTCTACATTGAACCGAAAGAATACAGTAAGTCGCCTTCGACTGAGGGCGGGGATGAGGAGTATCAATTAAGCGATGGCCGACAGCCATTTTCTTCTCTTCCCGTATTTTCACTGAATACAATCACATCTGGCTTACAAAAAACCAGCCTGGTTTCATTCTTAGGATTTGAAAACTCTCGTCTAGGCCAGATTTTAAGTAATGATGATGGGGCAAGCTTCAATAAATTACTGGCTTGTATATCAGTCCCAGCTTATATCCCAGGCTGGGAGAACAAATCACTCAGAAAGCATTTATTACATTTCGACAGCATGGAGACAGATCTAAGAACCTGTCCTGGTGCAAACCCTTACGCCGTATATCAGACCTTATTAGATATATATGCAGAAAACCCAAGACTGGTGCTGACATCCTTAGGTACAAAGCCTACGGCTATCGGTATCTGCGTTTTCTTAATTAACAATCATCCAAATAATAGCGTTGAAAAACAATTGGGAGCAATATATGACTATCCTATAAAATCCATCAACCGTACAATTGGAATTGGTGAGATTTACTCCTACGAACTATCAATAAGCTAACGTCCCGCCTACGTTCATACGTTTGAAGTGTTCGGTACCACCGGCTCTGTGACAGTTCAAGCTCATCATCAAAATCTTCGGCTACAGGCCTAGTTTTATTGTGGAGAGTAATTACGGTGATTGAATAAGTCGTGAAAATTGGCAACCTCCATTCGGCTTGTTCCAACTGATGCAGAGCCGGGCTATTGATCCACTCAAAGAGATGGCTCATGCATCAGTTGTATTGTTGTAAAGCCACACCGTCATATTGTATTTGAAAAGAAAACGCTTTAGTCAATCCCAGCCTTAATAACTGTTTGATGTTCAATATAACGTTCTATACTTGAAAAGACTATTTAGATGATTAAAACTGTTATAAATACTGGTATGTATAACACGAAGTCGAATGAGTAAGGTATTTTTTGTGTGGGATTTATTCATTAAGATAATGCTGCTGTTACCGATTCCCTTGATAACTGTTTTTCCCAACATTATTCCTTTTCTGACTTATAGACAAAATGGTGATAAAAACAAATCCGCCCTGATGGATACACTAGCCCGAGAGATGGATAAACAACAACCCTGTGCGTATCTTGTGGAGTCATGCGTTTCTCGACCGCATAACATCCGGCCAATACCTTGGGCGTTTCTGCGGGTGGTACTACATTACAGTAATTCGATGGAAATCATTCAGCTAGTATCATCTGGGAGGAGAATACTGGCACTGTTGCAAATATAGGCTTGGAGGGAGATGGTAAATGTTGGCTTCACCGGGAGCGAAACGACGGTCAGGGATGTTGTGGCTAAGTGGCGTAAGCAGGTTAACAGTCCCGTTATCGCCCCAGTTCGACTCCCCTCAGCATCCAGGGTAAGCCGCTGGTTAATGCCCTGGCGAATGATCAGAGGAGAAGAAAACTATGCATCCCGCTTCATCGAATCGATGTGCCAGAAAGAACCGCAACTGAAAATGGCGCAACAGCTGTCGCTCGACTTCTATCGAATGCTGAAAACGAAGAATAAATCGCAGTTAAATCAATCGTTCACTGACGTAAGTCAAAGTGGGCTCATTGACCTTCAGCGTGTTGCGGCCAGTATGGAAGCGGATGCAACAGCAATACACGAAGCGATAAGCAGCAGATGGAGTAATGGCGTTGTGGAAGGCCATGTAAACCGCCTGAAGATGCTGAAACGACAGATGTACGGTCGAGCTGGCTTCGAGTTACTTCGACGACGAGTCATGAGCCCTCTGGCTTAAACAACTCCACCTAAGTTGCGGAAGACCCAGTTTTGCACCGTTGGTAACAATGATGATATCTTGGACATGATCGGATGGATGAGCCCTGACCGGAAAACCAATTTTCTGAGTCATTCTGCGAATCTGCGATTTTATGCATTGTGCTCTGTGGAAGGGTTGAATAGCTATATAGCCCCGGAAAAAATTAAGGCGCAGATAAAGGTTTCACGTGGTGGAAAAGGTATCAGCAGGTTAATCAGGGTGCTCGGGAAAAATGAGTTCATCCGAATTGTGAAAGATAGCCAGACGGTACTCACTATCGGCATGGACAATTCCATTGCGACTGGCTAGGTCAATTCATCGCCGTTGCTGTCATTAATTCCGGGTTTAGCACAAGAGTTGTTTATTAGTTTAAATATTAATAACTGGATGATAATTAGATGAATAATATCGAGATAATTGAATCAGGATACAATGCGTTATGTGATGCTTATAATAATTCCGTTATCAGTCTTAAGCGCTCCTCCCTATATGAAGATTTACTAGTCCATATGGATATTCCTGAAAAAAACAGGAGCCGATTCACTTATGCTACTTTGAATGATCGCGACGAAATAATCGCAATATGTGTGTTTATTGTCTCTCTTGATGAGGGAACAACTGATGTAGGATGGTTTGTTAGAGCGGACTTTAGAGGTAAAGGGGTTGGTAGAGATACAGTAGAAAAGGCATTCAACGAGTTTAAGAATGGTCTCAAGGGGGCTGGAGTTGAGGCTATTTTTATTGGCGCCACTGTTGATAATGGTAATACTCCTTCAATTTCATTGGGGCAGAGGTTTATAGGCGGAGAAGAAATAATAGAAAAAGAAGACGGGACTACCATCTACTCATACCTCAATCGTTTCACGCTTTAGTTAATGGGAGAGGGTCAATGGAAAGAGTGAGTACCTATGTCATGGGGTAGTGACCGGGTAGCTGCGATAACTGCCAACTTTTCATCCCTCCACCTTCACGCACAAACGAACGTATATGTGACAGGTACGACATGCTGATAGGCTACATGGGCACTGTTGCAAAGTTAGCGATGAGGCAGCCTTTTGTCTTATTCAAAGGCCTTACATTTCAAAAACTCTGCTTACCAGGCGCATTTCGCCCAGGGGATCACCATAATAAAATGCTGAGGCCTGGCCTTTGCGTAGTGCACGCATCACCTCAATACCTTTGATGGTGGCGTAAGCCGTCTTCATGGATTTAAATCCCAGCGTGGCGCCGATTATCCGTTTCAGTTTGCCATGATCGCATTCAATCACGTTGTTCCGGTACTTAATCTGTCGGTGTTCAACGTCAGACGGGCACCGGCCTTCGCGTTTGAGCAGAGCAAGCGCGCGACCATAGGCGGGCGCTTTATCCGTGTTGATGGGGAGCCCGCAGAATTCGGAAAAAATCGTACGCTAAGGTTTTCCGGGCATCCGTAAGGGCCGAAACTTCCCGTCTTCCAGTCTGCGGCTCTGCCGCCAGACGTAATCGCCGGTTAGGTTGATGTGCTCCCAGCCCAGCGGCGACAGGAATTGCAGCAGCTCGCCGTCCACCGGCTTGCCGGCCTCGACCAACCCCTGGGTGGCGCGTTCCAGGTACACCGTGTTCCACAGCACGATAGCCGCCGTCACCAGGTTGAGGCCGCTGGCCCGGTAGCGCTGCTGCTCGAAGCTCCGATCCCTGATTTCCCCAAGGCGGTTGAAGAACACCGCCCTGGCCAGCGAGTTGCGCGCCTCACCTTTGTTCAGGCCGGCATGCACGCGGCGGCGCAGTTCAACACTTTGCAGCCAGTCCAGGATGAACAGCGTGCGCTCGATCCGGCCCAGCTCGCGCAGGGCCACGGCCAGTCCGTTCTGGCGCGGGTAGCTGCCGAGCTTGCGCAGCATCAGCGAGGCGGTGACGGTGCCCTGCTTGATCGAGCTGGCCAGGCGCAGGATGTCGTCCCAGTGGGCACGCACGTGCTTGATGTTCAGGGTGCCGCCGATCAGCGGGCGCAACGTCGGGTAGGCTTGCACGCCCTGCGGCACGTACAGCTTGGTTTCGCCGAGGTCGCGGATGCGCGGCGCGAAGCGGAAGCCTAGCAGGTGCATCAGGGCAAAGACGTGATCGGTGAAGCCGGCCGTGTCGGTGTAGTGCTCCTCGATCCGCAGGTCGGACTCGTGGTACAGCAGGCCGTCGAGCACATAGGTGGAATCGCGGACGCCGACATTCACCACGCGGGTGCTGAACGGCGCGTACTGGTCGGAGATATGGGTATAGAACAGCCGTCCCGGCTCGCTACCGTACTTCGGGTTGACGTGCCCGGTGCTCTCGCCCCGGCCACCCGCGCGGAAGCGCTGGCCATCGGAGGATGAGGTCGTGCCGTCGCCCCAGTGGGCGGCAAAGGCGTGGCGATACTGGTGGTTGACCAGCTCGGCCAAGGCCGCCGAATAGGTTTCGTCGCGGATGTGCCAGGCTTGCAGCCAGGACAGCTTGGCGTAGGTCAGGCCGGGGCTCGACTCGGCCATCTTGGTCAGCCCGAGGTTGATCGCATCACCGAGGATTGCGGACAGCAGCAACGTCCTGTCTTTGGCCTCGGCCCCGTCCTTCAAGTGGGTGAAGTGGCGGCTGAAGCCCGTCCAGTCGTCCACGTCCATCAGCAGTTCGGTGATCTTGATGCGCGGCAGTAACTGGCTGGTTTGGTCGATCAGCGCCTGCGCCCGATCCGGCACCGCCGCATCCAGCGGGGTGATTTTCAGCCCTGACTCGGTGAGGATGGCATCGGGCAGCTCGTTGTCCTTGGCCAGGCGGGTGACGGTGGCCAACTGCTCGTCCAGCAGCTGCAAACGCTCTTCCAGGTACTGGTCGCTGTTCGGGTTGATCGCCAGGGGCAGGGCCTGCTCGCGCTTGAGTGCGGCGAACTTCTCGGCCGGCAGCAGGTAGTCGTCGAAGTCGCGGAACTGCCGCGAGCCCTTGACCCAGATGTCGCCGGAGCGCAGGGCGTTCTTCAGCTCGGACAGGGCGCAGATTTCGTAGAATTTCCGGTCGAGGCCTTCCGGGGTGATCACCAGCGGCTTCCAGCGCGGCTTGATGAAGGCCGTGGGTGCATCGGCCGGCACCTTGCGCAGGTTGTCGGCGTTCATCTCACGCAGGGTCTGCACGGCTGCCAGCACGCCTTGCGCGGCCGGCGCGGCGCGCAGTTCCAGCACCTCCAGCAAGGCCGGCGTGTAACGGCGCAGGGTGGCGAAGTTCTCGCCGACCAGGTGCAGGTGGTCGAAGCCTTCCGGCCGGGCCAGCAGCTCGGCCTCGCTGACGCTCTCGGTGAACTCGTCCCAGGGAATCACCGCCTCGATGGCGGCATAGGGGTCGCTGCCGCTTTCCTTCGCTTCCAGCAGCGCCTGGCCGATCCTGGAGTACAGGCGCACCTTGTCGTTGATCGCCTTGCCCTGCTTCTGGAACTGCTGCTGATGCTTGTGCTTCGCGCCGCTGAACAGCTTGACCAGGATGCGGTCATGCAGATCGACCAGCTCATCGATCACGGTCGCGGTGCTCTCCAGCACCACGGCGGCCAGGGTCGCGTAGCGGCGCTGCGGCTCGAACTTACCGAGGTCTTTGGGCGTCATCTGCCCACCCTCGCGGGCCAGCTTGAGCAGGCGGTTCTGGTGGATGTGCCGGCCCAGGCCTTCGGGCAAGTCCACCAACTGAAATGTCTTCAGCCGCTCGATGTGTTCCAGCATGTGCCGAGAGTTGGGTTTCAGCGGTGCCTGGCGCAGCCAGGTCAACCAGGTGATGCTGCTGCCGGCCTTGAGCTTCAACAGCTCGTCCAGCTTGGCCCGATGCGAGTCCGTGAGTGGTTCGACCAGGGCGCGGTAGACCCGCCGATTGGCTCGCGCAATGGCTTCCGAGCAGGCCCGGTCAATCACGCTCAGCGCCGGCAGGATGCGTCGTTTCTGCCGTAGGCTCTCCAGGGCCTGACCGGCCAGCAGCAAGCCTTTGTCGGTCTGCTGGGCCAGCTCGGTTAGCTCGCGCACCAGGGCGCGGAAGTCGGACAGGCCGAACGGGGCCAGTTGCAGGTAGGTGCGCAGTTCCTGGGCATGCTCGCGACGGGTCACGTCGCGCTCGCCGTACTTTGCCCAGCTCGCCGGCTCGGCCTGGACTTGCTTCGCCACCCACAGGATGACCGGCTCGGGCAGCTCGCTGTCGGTTCCCAGCGCGTAACCGGGGTAGCGCAGCAGGCAGAGCTGCACGGCGAAGCCGAGGCGGTTGGCGTCGCCGCGTCGCTGGCGGATCAGCGACAGGTCGGAGTCGTTGAAGGTGTAGTAGCGGATCAGGTCATCCTGGCTTTCCGGCAGCGCAAGCAGGGTGTCCCGCTCCGTGGCCGAGAGGATCAAGCGACGCGGCATGTGTCAGTCGTCCGTGCGGAGGTACTGGTAGAGGGTTTCCCGGCTGATGTTGAACTCGCGGGCAAGCTGCGCCTTGGGCTCGCCGGCCGTCGCTCGCTGCCGCAGGGTAGCAGCCTGCTCATCGGACAGGGCTTTCTTGCGGCCCCGGTACGCGCCACGCTGCTTGGCCAAGGCGATGCCCTCACGCTGCCGCTCGCGGATCAGGGCGCGCTCGAACTCAGCGAAGGCCCCCATCACCGACAGCATCAGGTTGGCCATCGGCGAGTCCTCGCCAGTGAACACCAGGCCCTCCTTCAGGAACTCGATGCGCACGCCGCGCTGAGTCAGCTTCTGTACCAAGCGACGCAGGTCATCGAGGTTGCGGGCCAGCCGATCCATGCTGTGCACCACAACTGTATCGCCTTCGCGGACGAAGCTCAGCAGCGCTTCGAGCTGGGGGCGCTGGGTGTCCTTGCCCGATGCCTTGTCGGTGAACACCTTGCTCACCTGGGTTTGTTCCAGCTGGCGTTCCGGGTTCTGGTCAAAGCTGCTGACCCGGACGTAGCCGATGCGGTGCCCCTGCACGATGTCTCCTTGGTTGAAGGCGGCTTAAGTGCACTTTCTGTTCCGTTGTGCCTCAAAGCCCATTTCTGTCAGGCTGAAATCTATAACCTTCGCGGGCATGTGTCAAAAATGTCGTTTTCAGAAGACGACCGCACCATCTGACTGGATGTAACGCCTGGTGTGCATACGGCTCCTGACAGCCCAATATCAGGAGTCGTCTGCACCAATCTCGACTATGCTCAATACTCGTGTGCACCAAAGCGAGGTTTGGGCATGACATCAGACACTCCACCGATTGCCGCGCAAGGCGTGGCCACCCTGCCCGACGAGGCATGGGCGCAAGCCCGGCACCGGACGGAAATCATCGGGCCACTGGCAGCGCTTGAGGTGGTCGGGCATGAAGCCGCCGATGAGGCAGCCCAAGCGCTGGGCCTGTCCCGGCGACAGGTATATGTCCTGATCCGTCGCGCCCGGCAGGGTACTGGCCTGGTAACAGACCTGACGCCCGGCCGATCCGGCGGCGGCAAAGGCAAGGGGCGCTTGCCGGAACCGGTCGAGCGCATCATCCGCGAGCTGCTGCAAAAGCGCTTCCTGACCAAGCAGAAACGCAGCCTGGCGGCGTTCCACCGCGAAGTCGCGCAGGCGTGCAAAACCCAGAAGCTGCCGGTGCCGGCGCGCAACACCGTGGCCCAGCGGATTGCCGGACTACACCCGGCGAAAATAGCCCGCAGCCGGGGCGGGCAGGACGCTGCCCGTCCCTTGCAAGGCGCGGGTGGCATTCCGCCCGAAGTCACCATGCCGCTGGAACAGGTGCAGATCGACCACACCGTCATCGACCTGATCGTGGTCGACGAGCGCGACCGGCAACCGATTGGCCGCCCATATTTGACCCTCGCCATCGACGTGTTCACGCGCTGCGTACTCGGCATGGTGGTCACGCTGGAAGCGCCGTCCGCCGTCTCGGTCGGCCTATGCCTCGCGCATGCCGCCTGCGACAAGCGGCCCTGGCTGGAAGGGCTGAATGTGGAAATGGACTGGCCGATGAGCGGCAAGCCCAGGCTGCTCTATCTGGACAACGCGGCCGAGTTCAAAAGCGAAGCGCTGCGCCGTGGCTGCGAACAGCATGGCATCCGGCTGGACTATCGCCCACCAGGCCAGCCGCACTACGGCGGCATCGTGGAACGGATCATCGGCACGGCGATGCAGATGATCCACGACGAATTACCGGGGACGACCTTCTCCAATCCCGGCCAGCGCGGCGAGTACGATTCCGAGAAGATGGCCACCCTGACGCTGCGCGAGCTGGAGCGCTGGCTCGCGTTGGCGGTAGGCACCTATCACGGCTCCGTGCACAACGGCCTGCTCCAGCCGCCGGCCGCGCGCTGGGCCGAGGCCGTGGAGCGCGTTGGCGTCCCGGCCGTCGTTACCCGCCCCACCGCGTTTTTGGTCGATTTCCTGCCGGTGATCCGCCGCACCCTGACCCGCACCGGCTTTGTCATCGACCACATCCACTACTACGCCGACGCCCTCAAGCCGTGGATTGCCCGGCGCGAGCGCTTGCCCGCCTTCCTGATCCGGCGCGATCCGCGCGACATCAGCCGCATCTGGGTACTGGAACCGGAAGGTCAGCACTATCTGGAGATCCACTACCGCACCTTGTCCCATCCGGCCGTCACCCTCTGGGAACAACGCCAGGCGCTGGCCAAATTGCGTCAGCTCGGGCGCGAGCAGGTGGATGAGTCGGCGCTGTTCCGCATGATCGGGCAGATGCGCGAGATCGTGACCACCGCCCAGAAGGCCACGCGCAAGGCGCGGCGCGACGCTGATCGCCGCCAGCACCTCAAGACGTCGGAGCCACCGGCCAAGCCCATACCGCCGGATGTGGACATGGCTGACCCGCAGGCAGACAACCTGCCGCCGGCCAAACCGTTCGATCAGATCGAGGAGTGGTAGCCGTGGACGAATATCCCGTCATTGACCTGTCCCACCTGCTGCCAGCGGCACAGGGTTTGGCCAGGCTGCCGGCAGACGAGCGCATCCAGCGCATTCGCGCCGACCGCTGGATCGGCTACCCGCGCGCGGTCGAGGCGCTGAACCGGCTGGAAACTCTGTATGCGTGGCCGAACAAGCAACGCATGCCAAACCTGCTGCTGGTCGGCCCCACCAACAACGGCAAGTCGATGATCGTCGAGAAATTCCGGCGGGCGCACCCGGTCGGCACCGACGCTGACCAAGAACATATCCCGGTGCTGGTCGTGCAGATGCCGTCAGAGCCATCGGTGATCCGCTTCTATGTCGCGCTGCTGGCTGCGATGGGCGCGCCGCTGCGCCCGCGCCCACGGCTGCCGGAAATGGAGCAACTGACGCTGGCCCTGCTGCGCAAGGTCGGCGTGCGCATGCTGGTGATCGACGAACTGCACAATGTACTGGCTGGCAACAGCGTTAACCGGCGCGAGTTCCTCAACCTGCTGCGCTTCCTCGGCAACGAGCTGCGTATCCCCCTGGTCGGGGTCGGCACGCGCGAGGCGTACCTGGCCATCCGTTCGGACGATCAGTTGGAAAACCGCTTCGAGCCGATGCTGCTGCCGCCGTGGGAGGCCAATGAGGACTGCTGCTCGCTGCTGGCCAGCTTCGCGGCGTCACTCCCGCTACGGCGGCCATCCCCGATTGCCACGCTGGACATGGCCCGCTACCTGCTCACCCGGAGCGAAGGCACCATCGGCGAGCTTGCACATCTGCTGGTGGCGGCGGCCGTCGCCGCCGTGGAGAGTGGCGAGGAAGCGATCAACCACCGCACGCTCAGCATGGCCGACTACATCGGCCCCAGTGAGCGGCGGCGACAGTTCGAGCGGGAACTGATGTGAAGTCCGCGCCGCGCTGGCCGCTGCATCCGGCACCCAAGGAAGGCGAAGCCCTGTCCTCATGGCTCAACCGGGTCGCCGCCTGCTACCAGATGGACGTGCACGAGCTGCTGGCCCACGATCTTGGTCACAGCCAACTTGATGACCTGGATACCGCACCATCCTTGTCGTTGCTGACGGCGCTCTGCCAGCGCAGTGGCGTCGAGCTGGAGCGGTTGCGCAGCATGAGTCTTGCAGGCTGGGTGCCGTGGCTGCTCGACAGTCTCGACGATTCGGTACCAGCAGCCTTGGAAACCTATACATTCCAATGCGCGGTGCTCCTGCCCAAGCGCACCCGCAAGGTGCGGTCCATCACTCGCTGGCGTGCCTGGCTACCGAGCCAGACGATTCGCCGGGCGTGTCCGCAGTGTCTGAACGATCCAACGAATCAAGCTGTGCTACTCGTCTGGCAGCTCCCCTTGATGCTGAGCTGCCCGCAGCATGGCTGCTGGCTGGAGTCCTACTGGGGCATGCCCGGCCGGTATCTTCAGTGGGAAATCGCCGATGCTGCGCCGCGCCCTGCCGATGACGCAATCGCCTGCATGGACCGGCGCACCTGGCAGGCGCTGACGACGGGTTTTGTGGAGCTGCCGCGTCGGCGTGTCCACGCCGGCTTGTGGTTCCGGCTGCTGCGCACCCTGCTTGATGAGCTGAACACGCCGCTCTCGCACTGCGGCAGTTGCTCGGCGAGCATCCGCCATGTCTGGGAGCGCTGCGGCCATCCGCTGCGCGCCGGGCAGAGTCTGTGGCGTCCCTACGAGATTCTGGCCCCGGCGGTGCAGTGGCAGATGCTGGAGGCGGCGGCCACCGCCATCACGCTGATCGAGTCAAAGGCGCTGATCCCGCGCGGGGAACAGGCCGCGCTGTTTCAGACGGAGCCGCACACTGGTTTCACCAACGGCCTGCCGGCGAAGGTGCCGAAGCCGGAACCCATCAACCACTGGCAACGAGCAGCCCAGGCCATCGATGAGGCCATCATTGAAGCGCGACACAACCCGGAGACGGCCCGCTTGCTGTTCACACTGGCGTCCTACGGGCGACGCGACCCCGAATCCCTGGAACGTTTGCGCGCCACGTTCACCAAGGAGGGCATCCCGCCGGAGTTTTTGTCACATTACGAGCCTGAATGGCCGTTTGCAGGTCTTAGACTAAATGACGGGTTAAGTGACAGTTTTTGACGGCGAGAACTTTCTGGCTCACACTGTCACATAATCGAACGTATACGTGACGGGTGAAAAGGTGCTGATCGGCTACATGCGGGTATCGAAGGCGGACGGATCCCAGTCCACCAATTTGCAACGCGATGCGCTCATCGCCGCTGGTGTGAGCCTTGCGCACCTTTACGAGGATCTGGCCTCGGGCAGGCGCGATGATCGCCCAGGGTTGGCTGCTTGCCTGAAGGCGCTTCGTGAAGGGGACACGCTGATCGTGTGGAAGCTCGATCGGCTTGGCCGTGATCTGCGCCACCTGATCAACACCGTGCACGACCTAACTGCGCGTAGCGTGGGCCTGAAGGTCCTGACCGGTCACGGTGCGGCGGTCGACACGACGACTGCCGCCGGCAAGCTTGTGTTCGGTATTTTTGCCGCGCTGGCCGAGTTCGAGCGTGAGTTGATTTCCGAGCGAACAGTCGCTGGACTTATCTCGGCGCGCGCTCGCGGCAGGAAAGGGGGGCGCCCCTTCAAGATGACCGCCGCCAAGCTACGCCTGGCGATGGCCAGCATGGGGCAACCGGAAACCAAGGTGGGCGATCTCTGCGAAGAACTCGGGATTACCCGGCAGACGCTCTACCGGCACGTGTCGCCCAAGGGCGAACTGCGGCCAGACGGCGTAAAGCTGCTCTCCCTCGGTTCAGCCGCATAAATGGAGGCGACCTGGAACGGGGCGCTGTTCAGTGCGGCAACGATCCGATTACCGGTGTCGACCCAGAGCAGCCGTAGAGCTTTTGGGAAAGCTGTCGTTCAACACCTGAATTAAGCCGCGCCGCGAAGCGGCGTCGGCTTGAAGGCTGTAATGGACTCTCCCCGCACCGCGTTTCTTCTATAAGACCGAGGTGTCTGTTTGCTGGGAGAGTGGCAATGAAGCGCATAGCAGTCGATTTGGCCAAGTCCGTTTACCAGGTTGCCGAAAGTATCCATGTCGGCCGGGTGGATCGTCGCAGACGGCTCGATCCGGAGGCATTCCGGCGATATGTACAGGAGCAGCCGGAGCCTGTCGAGTGGGTGATGGAAGCCTGCGGTACGGCGCATTACTGGGGGCGGGTGGCGCAGGCGCTGGGTCATCGGGTGGTGCTGTTGCACCCGCGCTACGTACGGCCGTATCGCCGGCGCAACAAGACCGACCGTAACGACTGCGATGCCATCCTCGAAGCGGCGCGTTGTGCCGACATGCACCCGGTGCCGGTGAAAAGCCATGAGCAGCAGCAAGTGCAGCAGCTGCATAACCTGCGCGAGGCCTGGAAAAAGACCCGGGTGCAGCACATCAACTTGCTGCGCGGCATCCTGCGCGAACTGGGCGTGGCGGCGCCGAGTAGCACCCAGGCCTTTCTACGCCAGGCCTGCGAGCTGATCGAACGTGCCGAAGTTTGCGCCCTGCGCGGCGCGCTGCAGATGGTGCTGGCCGAAATCAGCCTGTGCGAACAGGCGATGCGCGACAGCGAAGAACAACTGGCGCGCTGGCATGCCGACGATGACATCGTGCACAAACTCGACGAAGTCAGCGGTATCGGGCTGCTCACCGCCAGCGCCCTGAAAACTGCCGTCGGCAAACCCGAACGCTTCGCCAGCGGCCGACACCTGAGCGCCTGGCTCGGCATGACCCCCAACGAATACAGCAGCGGCGAACGGCGCAGACTCGGGTGCATCAGCTGCAAAGGCAACACCTACGTGCGCACCCTGCTGATCCACGGCGCCCGCGCGGCGCTGCTGGCCGCCAAGCGCTGCCAGACGCGAACGCCCGAGCGCCTGACCCAGTTGCAGCGCTGGTCCCTGCAAACGGCCGAACGTATCGGCCACAACAAGGCGGCCGTGGCGTTAGCGAACAAACTGGTGAGGATCTGCTGGGCAGTGTGGTGCCATGAGCGACGTTTCAGCGGCGACTGGCAGAGTGCAAGGCCCGCCTGACGGCGGGGGTAATCAGCAAGACGAGGTGAACTTCCTGCGGTTGTGGTGAGAAGCGAGACTGTCGGAACAGGCGAGTCCTGCAGCGGAACAAGGCCGATAACAATCATGATCCTCGGGATCGTTTGAACGCTTGGCCCCCGCTGCGCGAACTACAGAATGGCCCGGGCACTAGCCCACGCAAGGCCGGATATGCGATTGCAACCGCGCTGACGACAGGATCGAAAAAAGCTTTCCTCACTGCTTGTGGGGAGAGTCCATATGTGAATTGTTAGATGCCAGCCCGATCAATGTGCGCTGACCTTGGATAGCAGATTTAGAACGGCGACGCCACTAACGATAAGTCCCATGCCAACGAACGCCCACAAGTCTAGTTTCTGGCCATGGAAGATCCAAGCGATAGCTGCCACAAGTACGATGCCGAGGCCAGCCCAAACAGCATAAGCAATGCCGACCGGGATGGACTTGAGTGCGAGAGAGAGGAAATAGAACGCAAGCCCGTAGCCAGCCACAACTACAACAGAAGGAACTAACTTGGTGAATCCATGGCTGGACTTCAGTGCGGAAGTTGCGACGACCTCACCAAATATTGCAATAGCCAGAAAGAGCCAGTTCTTCACGTGCAATCTCCTCTACGGTATGAAGGAGAAATAGTGGTGGCTATGAGTTGCCAAAAACAGTCTTGCGGCTGTCGATTTTCTGTGAGCATACGCAACGCCAAATCTGGCATCTAACACCTGAGTTAAGCCGCGCCGCGAAGCGGCGTCGGCTTGGACGAATTGTTAGGCCGCATATCGCGACCTGAAAGCGGCACGCAAGACCTCAACCTTTTCCGCCCCGAGTGAGGTGCATGCGAGCCTGTAGGACTCTATGTGCTTTGTAGGCCAGTCCACTGGTGGTACTTCATCGGCATAGTAAAAGTAATCCCAGATGATCGCCTCCCAGCTGTTACAACGGACTGGCCGCCCGGCGATGACGCCCTCAGCCGCCTCTGGGCACGAGCCCTGCGGAGCCTCCGCGATTTCATACGCTTCGTCTGCCCACCAAGCAGGTTCGCAGTCAAGTAACTCATCCCCGATCTCCGCTAAGAATCCATAGTCCAACTCCTCCATGACGCGCCCGCCGAGCATTTCAACTATTGCCTCGAGCTCGCCGCGCCTCTCGCCGGGAAACGTCAGATCAATATCATCGTGCTTGCGTGTTACACGCCCTAGCCGTGCATCGATCGCCCAGCCCCCACCGATCCAGAGCGGCAGATTTCGCTCATCTGCCGCAGCTAGAATTTTGTGTATCAATGTGACCTGCGTTGTGTCCATGCGGCCTAACTTTGTTTTAGGGCGACTGCCCTGCTGCGTAACATCGTTGCTGCTCCATAACATCAAACATCGACCCACGGCGTAACGCGCTTGCTGCTTGGATGCCCGAGGCATAGACTGTACA
>NZ_JBMKIA010000044.1:0-19014 GCF_049238215.1 Enterobacter cloacae complex sp. IR5441 | reverse complement strand
TGGCGGCTTTAGCGCGGTGGTCCCACCTGACCCCATGCCGAACTCAGAAGTGAAACGCCGTAGCGCCGATGGTAGTGTGGGGTCTCCCCATGTGAGAGTAGGGAACTGCCAGGCATCAATTAAGAAGAACCCCGTACCGTAAGGTGCGGGGTTTTTTGCTTTGTACGTGGAAAACATGCCGGATGGCGGCTTCCCCTTATCCGGCCTACAATTGTTAAAACAATTTTAACAATGGTGCCGCTTTGACTCGTCCCTTTGATTATCAACAAGATTTTGCCAATATTAATTTTCGCGAACATCCCGAACGGTATCAGGTGGGCCGGGGTGAGCAGGGCGTATTGATGGTCGAGCCTTATAAAAGCGAAATCCTGCCACACTGGCGTTATAAAAATGCTGAAGTCGCAGCGCGTTCGGCAGAAGAGATCTACGCCCTCTTTGAAGAGTACCGCAGGAATAACGATTTTGTAGGTATGGATATGGCGCGTAAATTCATACAGATGGGCTACACCCGTGCCCGGCGATACGCCAATCATAAAGGCGGTAAAAAGTATGATGAGAAGCGCCAGGTCAAACCCCTCGATCTCGATCCCGTAAAAGCAGAGGCCGCTGCGGTATTCAAAACGTGGTGGGATAAAATTCGTGCCGATGAAGATTATTTGCAGCGAAAAAAGGCGCACCAGCAAGCGTGGGGATAATTACTACGTCCGCTAATAATTCGATACCTGATCGAGTTCACAAAATCCAATGAAACATATTGGAAACATTTTATTTACCTAACGATTCGTTTTAAATCCGGTTTTACTGTTTGTGGGCAATGGCCCGCAATGTGAGACAGGGGATTTTAAAATGACAGAAACCGTAGCCAGTGCAGATACGGATAACACAAGTTTAGCAGGCAAGGATACTCGCCGTCGGGTTTGGGCAATCGTTGGAGCTTCATCGGGGAACCTTGTAGAGTGGTTTGATTTTTACGTCTATTCATTCTGTTCACTCTACTTTGCGCATATCTTTTTCCCGTCAGGGAACACCACTACGCAGCTTCTGCAAACCGCAGGCGTTTTTGCCGCCGGGTTCCTGATGCGTCCCATTGGCGGATGGCTGTTCGGCAGGATCGCGGACAGGAAAGGGCGCAAGACATCCATGCTCATCTCCGTGTGCATGATGTGCGTCGGCTCGCTGGTGATTGCCTGCCTGCCCGGATATGACACAATCGGAACATGGGCACCGGCGTTGCTGCTGCTGGCACGTCTGTTCCAGGGGCTGTCAGTGGGTGGCGAATACGGCACCAGCGCGACATACATGAGCGAAGTAGCGGTTGAAGGGCGCAAAGGTTTCTATGCATCATTCCAGTATGTAACCCTCATTGGCGGTCAGCTGCTGGCGTTACTGGTTGTGGTGATCCTTCAACAAATCCTTAGCGATGAAGATTTACGCGCCTGGGGCTGGCGCATCCCGTTTGCCCTGGGGGCTGCCCTGGCGGTTGTGGCGCTGTGGTTACGCCGTCAGCTTGATGAAACCTCCCAGCAGGAGGTCAGGGCGCTGAAAGAAGCCGGTTCGATGAAAGGGCTGTGGCGAAACCGCAAAGCGTTTTTGATGGTATTAGGCTTTACCGCCGCAGGCTCGCTAAGCTTCTATACCTTCACCACCTATATGCAAAAATATCTGGTCAACACCACGGGCATGCATGCTAACGTTGCGAGTGTCGTCATGACGGTGGCGTTACTGGTCTTTATGCTCATCCAGCCGATTGTTGGCGCGCTGTCGGACAAAATAGGTCGCCGCACCTCCATGCTGATCTTTGGTGGCATGCTCACCCTGGGGACTGTTCCGCTTTTGACGGCGCTACAGCATACAACCTCTCCGTATGCCGCTTTCGCTTTGATTATGGTGGCACTTATTATTATTAGTTTTTACACGGCAATCAGTGGCATTTTGAAAGCAGAAATGTTTCCCGCACAGGTGAGGGCGCTGGGCGTAGGCCTCTCTTATGCGGTCGCTAACGCCCTGTTCGGCGGTTCGGCAGAGTATGTCGCGCTATCCCTTAAGTCATGGGGCAGTGAATCGACCTTTTTCTGGTATGTCACCATCATGGGGGCGCTGGCGTTTATTGTCTCCCTGATGCTGCATCGTAAAGGAAAAGGGATCCGCCTTTAATAATGCGCCATCTGCCAGACGGCGTAGCCGGTTGTTGCCCCGGCTACGTCCCAGGCAAAATCTTTCCAGCTCCAGCCGCTTCCCGAGGGGCGGCTATCCCAAAGTTCTTTTGATGCCCCCAGGCTGATGGAGAACATCAGCCCCATTGTGGCACTTCGATCCCGGCTATAACCCTGGTGCAGCGCATATTCATTACCCGCAGCGGACAACATTGCAGACGCCAGAAAGTGTTGAGCTTTATCCTGACCCGACCAGTTATCATTAGCCATATGGCTGCAACCGGTCAGGAAAAGAGGGATTATCAGGAAAGGCGTACGCATTAACAGACTCCATAAAAAAGCCCCGTCGATGACAGGGCTCGTGTATTACAGAATGCGGCTGATGAGGCGGTCGATACGGATCCGACGTAGACGGCGAATCAGCTTGCGAACTTTCACCGGATAATCAGCGATGCTTTGCAGATCGCGATAATGACGAACCACTGTAGTATGCGTGCGTATAAGCTCCAGCTCACGATCGCGTTTCGCGGCTAACGCATGCTGAGGATCGTGAATAAGGATGGCGTTTTCCAGATCCAGACGCCAGGCGCGTGGGTTGAGATTATTACCGGTCAGCAGCATCCACTCATCATCCACCCACATTCCTTTGAGGTGATAGCTGTTGTCTTCATCTTTCCAGAGACGCACAACCAGCTGGTCCGTGTTCACATAGTACTGTAAACGGCTCAGGAAGCGGCGCAGGTTAATCTCATAGAGATAAGGCAGTGCGCCGATGATCTTGAAAGGTTGATCTTCCGGAATGAAAAAGTCATTTGCCGTTTTATCCCCGACAATAATTTCCACCTTTTTACCATCACGCAGCAGCTGAATGATATTACGCACCAGAACGGCGGGAAGGTTGAAGTACGGGGTGCAGATGGTGAGCTTATGCTCCGCGCACGGCATCAAATGGAAGATGGTCTTGTTCAGCAGGCTGGATTTTCCCAGGCCTACCAGAGGCGTAACGGACAGTTCTTCATTACTGGCATCCCCCTGAAAACGATAAACCGCATCGCGCAGTTCCTGGCGGAAGGAGCGAACGTCGTTTTTGATTTCCGGGCTTTTCGGACGATGAGGATCGTCAAGACGGTGCACACCCCGGCCATGAACCAGGTTTTTATCAACCCAGTTGAACATGATGTCGGCCATCTGCGGATTGCGGATCAGATGGTAGCGATCGTAACGGTATTTATCGAGCTGATGGAGATACACATCATTCAGGCTGGCACCGCTATAAAGGACGCTGTCATCAATGATAAATCCTTTAAAATGAAGAACGCCAAGCGCTTCACGGGTATTCACCGGTACGCCATACACCGGGATATCAATACCCGGATTTTCCTGGGCCGTGCGGCAATACCAGTCAGCATTGGTATTCGAGGCAGCCGCACCAATACGGCCGCGCTGAGCGCGGTGCCAGTCAACCAGCACGCGAACATCCAGTTCCGGACGCTGACGTTTCGCTTCATAGAGCGCGTTCAGGATCGCACGCCCACCTTCATCTTGTTCAAGATAGAGCGCCACAATACAAATACGTCGCGTAGCGCTGGCAATCTTTTCAAGAAGCGTCTCCCGGAAATGAGCGGGAGCATAAAAGAACTCTACATCATCAACTGACTGAGAAATCTTCGGTAGTTGAGCAAGGTGTTGTTGATGTTTATTACGCTTAAATTTTGACAACATCACAGTGCGTTTCTTCTCTGTTCATTGAAGGGTTGTCTGTACCAGGCAAACAACATAAGCGGACAATGATACCCCAGTGCCGCGAAAAGTGGGTAACATTTCCAGCAGCTTACTCTTGTTTATCCGTCGAAATCAGGCTGAGGGACAGAGAGACAATGCCTTCATCCAGCTGGATATCAACGTCAAAACCGAGCTTCCGCGCCAGGGTCACCATACCCCGATTGTTTGGCATAGTAATGCCATTCAGGCGTGACAATCCGTGATCGCGCGTATAACCAATGAGTTTTTCGAGCAGCCGTCTGCCCAACCCCAAACCCTTAAGATCGGAACGCACCAGTACGGCAAACTCCGCATCCACATTATCCGGGTCGGAAATGGCACGCGTCACGCCGAGGATCTCCTCTCCCGCTCCGGAACGGCGGACCGCCACAATCGCCATTTCTCGATCGTAGTCGATCTGGGTCATATTGGCTAAATCGTCGTGGGTAAATTCATTGATTTCGCTGAAATAGCGATAGTACAAATCTTCCTTCGTCACCTGCGAGATGAACGCCCGCAGCAGCGGCTCGTCTTCCGGCAGGATAGGGCGAAACAGCGCCCGTTCCCCATTTTTCATCTCCACCCACTCTTCCAGATGAAGAGGATAAGGACGAATGGCGAGACGGCTTTCCCGATCACCGATAAAGGGCGCAATATCCAGCGTCACGTCCAGCGCGGTAAATTCATTTCCGGAGGCAAGAAGGGGGTGGATATCCAGGCGCTGGATCTCCGCACAGTCAACAATGAGGTTGGAGACCTTCACCAGAAACTGGCTTAACCCGGCGATATCAAGCGGCCGCAGAGCGCTTCTCCCGCGGATTTTTTTGCTTTTGATGGCCTGAATAATCAAATAACGCGCCAGGTTCATGTTTAGAGGAGGAAGCGCGACAACCGCCTGTTCTTCTGGCCGCCACTCAACGCCGCCTTCACCCAGCATAATGAGCGGACCAAAAACCGGATCGTGTTCGACAACCACGCGTAGCTCCTGCGCACCTGCACGGTTGGCCATGCTCTGCACCAGCAGGCCGTGGATCCGGGCCTGTGGCCACGTCATTTTTACGCGATCGATAATGGCATCCGCGGCCTGTTGTACTTCTGTCGCGGTGCGCAGATACAGCATGACGCCCTGCACATCCGATTTGTGTGGAATATCGGGAGAGCGCAGCTTCAGCGCGACCGGATAACCAATCTGCTCAGCGATATGTACCGCCTCAGCGCTGTCGCCGGCAATCCAGGTGGGCAGGGTTTGCATCCCATAGCTGCCAAGAATGGGTTGCACCTCATGTGTATCAAGAGAAGTGGCGCCCTCTTCGATGGCCTGCTGCAAAAGCCTGTGCACATCCACTGAATTTGCGGTGAGATTGCCCGGCAGGGCAGGCGTTTCACGCAGCTGCTTCTGGTTGCGGCGGTATTCAACCATATGCATAAACGCGGTAATGGTGCCCTCCGGGGTACGGTAGGTTGGCAACCCGGCTTCACTAAACAGACGCCGTGCCTCCTGGGAGGAGAACTCGCCGCACCAGTTGGTCAGCAGGGTAACGTATTTGCCGCGGGGATGGTTTCGGACTGCCTCAATCAGCGCTCGCGCACTTTCGCTGCCTGGCGCAACCGCGCTGGGCGAATGGATAATCATCAGCGCATCAAAGTCCTGGCTATCGAGCAAAATCGTGATCGCCTTAATGTAACGATCGCTGCTGGCATCATCGCGCAAATCGAGGGGATTATCGGGAACAACGCTTCCCGGTAACGCGTCCCGCAGGCGCTGGAGCGTCTCTTCACCCAGCGTAGCCAGCTTGCCGTTGCGTAGCCAGAGTTCGTCCAGCGCCAGGGCGGCGGGAGCGGCACCGTTGCTGACAATCATCAGTTTTTCACCGCGCAGGGGGCGCATGTGGCTTAACGTTTCGACGGCGGAAAAAAGCTCGTGCGTATCCTGTACCCGCAGTAAACCAGCGCGCTGGATCGCTGCATCCCATGCGGGATCCATCCCGGAACGGGAATGTAGCAGGCGCTGAGCCGCGGGGCTGCGCCCACTTTTGATGACCAGTATCGGTTTATTTCGCGATGCGCTACGCGACGCCGACACAAAACGACGGGCGTCACTCAGGTGTTCAAGATAGAGCAGGATAGCGCTGGTTTTGCTGTCACGCGCCAGGAAATCCAGCAGCTCATCGACGTCAATGTCCAGGCTGTCACCCAAAGCGATGAAATAGGAAAATCCCATCTCACGCTGCTGCGCCCAGTCGAGGATGGTATTGGATACCGCAGCCGACTGCGAAATAAAGGCCAGTTTGCCTTTACGGATCGGAACCGGGGAAAAACTGGCATTTAGCCCTTGCCAGGGCGCAAGCAGGCCGAGGCTGTTTGGACCAAGAATGCGCATCTGGTAGCGGCTGGCGCAGGCCAGCAGTTCGGGCTGCTGTTCAGGAGGCGAGGAAAGAATAATGCAGGTTTTACAGCCTTTCTGACCGAGCGACTCAAGCAGTTCGAGGTTTCGTTTCGCATGCGTACAGAGCACGGCGAGGTCGGGAACGAAAGGCAGGCTCTGCACATCCGGCCACGCCAGCACCCCCTGTACCGCCTTATAAGCGGGCGTAACGGGCATGACCGGGCCGTTAAACCCGCCAGCCAGCAGGTTACGCATCATCAGATACCCTGCGCGGTCCGGTTTCATCGAGGCGCCAATAACAGCAATGGATTTCGGACGGAGTAGCGCTTCTAACCCTCTCTGGCTCATGCAGGCCTCCTGTGAATGCAAGCGACCTGATGATTTTAAACGCTTTCTGCCTCAGTTGCTGTGACGCTACCCTTATGAACGGTTTTTCCCGCAAGATAACGTTCGCGGAAGCAGGAGAAGTGGGAGCCCAGCGCGCCGGCCGCCTGGGTATCGCCCGCCAGATCCAGTAGCGCAATAGCGACTTCAGCGGTGCAATATTGACCGTCGGCATGCGCTTCACGTAAGCGATAGGCCGAGACGCGCGACAGATCGACGGAAATCACCGGCAGCGCATCAAGATAAGGGCTTTTGCGAAACATCTTTCTCGCTTCGGTCCAGGTGCCGTCGAGCATAATAAACAGCGGCGGCTTACCAGATGGTGGCGCCGTAAGCACCTGACGTTGTTCGCCTGCATATGATGCCGGGAAAACGACCATAGGCTGATAGTCCGGGCTTGCCACCAGGTCGAGCAGAGCCTTAGGTGGCTCAGTGCGCGACCACTGAAACGCTGCGGTGTTAGGCAGAATATCGGCGATCAAACGCCCCGTGTTGCTGGGCTTCATCGGTTCGGTATCGAACATGACCAGACAAAAGCGGCTTTTCGCCTCGCTCGGTACAAGCGTTTCGCACAGACACACTTTCAGCGGTAAAAGGCAGCGCTGGCAGCGGCGAATACGATTGCCTCGGGCCAGAAAAGGGCGGGTGGCGCGCGCAAGGCGCTCGGCGCGTAATTGGAGTACAGCGTTATCAGTCATGGGCGAAAAGGCAGGAAAAACCCCATTTTCGCAGAGGAGAGAACGGGGCACAAGATATGCCCCGCGAATGTTACAGGGATTCGTTTAACCAGCTGTCGAAAGGCGCTTTCGGTACTGCGCCATTGAGCATGTCGATCACTTCACCATTTTTGAAAATCATAATGGTTGGAATGCTGCGAATGCGAAAACGGGCGCTGAGTTCACGTTCCGCTTCGGTATTCACTTTGACAAAACGCATTTTCCCGCTGCGCTCTTCAGCCACGTCTTCGAAGATGGGCGCAAAGTTACGGCAGGGGCCGCACCACGGCGCCCAGAAATCGACCACAACAGGCAGATCGTCCTTGAGGAGTTTGTCCAGCGTAGCACCCGTCGCGTTAATGACATCGCCATCAAATAATTCGTGGCCACAACGCCCGCATTTCGCACCGTCATCCATCCGATCGTCCGGAATGCGGTTTAAAGCCTGACAGTTGGCACATACGGTATTCATAACTAACCTCTGATAGAGCCGTGGAACAACGGCAGAACGCCGATAATGTTTCTGATATGTTACATATTATCAGTGAGCTTGTATGAAACGACAATGCGTTTTATTCAATGGGAACAATAGTCACAGGCTTTTGTACGAAATTATGGCTATGAGCTTGCACATCGGGTAATCTGCGCGCTTCGCGCAGCGCTGGTGGAGAAAAGCATGAACGACGAAATGAAAAACAAAAGCGGCAAGGTCAAAGTGATGTATGTCCGCAGTGATGATGACTCTGATAAACGCACCCAAAATCCGCGTACCGGAAAAGGTGGCGGGCGTCCGGCGTCTTCTCGTGCAGACGGTGGCCGTCGCCCCGCCCGCGATGACAGAAATAACCGCGGCGATGACCGCAAACGTGATGACCGTAAGCGTGACGATCGCAAACGCGATGATGTTGTCCGTGACGGTGGATCGCCATGGCGTACCGTTTCTCGCGCGCCCGGTGAAGAGGCGACCGAAAAAGCCGATCACGGCGGTATCAGCGGAAAAAGCTTTATCGATCCGGAAGTGTTGCGTCGTCAGCGTGCGGAAGAGACCCGTGTCTACGGTGAGAACGCCTGTCAGGCCCTGTTCCAGAGCCGCCCGGAGTGTATCGTTCGTGCATGGTTTATTCAGAGCGTGACCCCGCGCTTCAAAGAAGCGCTGCGCTGGATGGCGGCGAACCGCAAAGCCTACCACGTGGTTGACGATGCCGAGCTGACAAAAGCGTCCGGTACAGAACACCACGGCGGCGTCTGCTTCCTGATCAAAAAACGTAACGGCACTACCGTGCAGCAGTGGGTTAGCCAGGCGGATGCCGATGACTGCGTGCTGGCGCTGGAAGATGTGGGTAACCCGCATAACCTGGGCGCTATGATGCGTAGCTGCGCGCACTTTGGCGTGAAAGGCGTTCTGTTGCAGGATGCCGCGCTGCTGGAATCCGGTGCGGCGATTCGTACCGCGGAAGGCGGTGCAGAGCACGTTCAGCCGATCACCGGCGACAGCGTGCTGGAAGCCCTGGAGCAATTCCGTAAAGCGGGCTACACCATTGTCACCACCTCAAGCCGTGCCGCTACGCCGCTGTTTAAAGCGACGCTGCCGCGCAAAATGGTGCTGGTGTTAGGTCAGGAGCGTGATGGTCTGTCTGATGCGGCACTCTCCAGCGCTGACCTGAGCGTCTCTATCGACGGCACTGGCAACGTTGAAAGCCTGAACGTATCCGTTGCGACCGGCGTGCTGCTGGCGGAATGGTGGCGTCAGAACAAGGCATAAGCCTTTTATGTGCCGGGCCTGACCCGGCACATTCAAACCCTACTCGCTCTCTGCCGGTAACACAGGCATCCAGTCAATCGGCTTTTCGCCGCGCTTTTCCAGCCACTCATTCGTCAGAACAAAATGATTACTGCCAAAGAAACCGCGATGCGCAGACAGCGGCGACGGGTGCGGTGCCTTCAGCACGTGATGACGCTGACGATCGATAATCGCCCCTTTCTTTTGTGCGTGCGATCCCCAGAGTAAAAACACGACGCCTTCACGATGCTCATTGATCAGGCTGATAACCTTATCGGTAAAGGTTTCCCATCCCAGACTGGCGTGGGAGTGTGCCTGACCCGCCCGGACGGTTAATACGGTATTCAGCAACAGCACGCCCTGGCGCGCCCAGCTTTCCAGATAACCGTGATTAGGGCGGGTAAAACCCGGAATCGTTCCTTCCAGCTCTTTATACATATTCAGCAGAGAAGGGGGGATGGCTACGCCCGGACGCACGGAAAATGCCAGTCCGTGAGCCTGCCCGGGGCCGTGGTATGGATCCTGCCCCAGGATAACCACCTTTACATCGCTCAGTTCGGTGTAGCGGAAGGCGTTAAACACATCTTTCTGCGGCGGATAAATTGTCTGGCCGGCCTGCCGTTCAGCCGCAACGGTACTGAGGGTGTTAATAAAATAGGGCTGCTGCTTCTCTTCTGCCAGCACGTCATGCCAGGTTAAAGGTGTTGTCATCTCGCTCTCCTGCGAATCTCATTCTGTGTCTAGCTTACCTGTTAAACCCCAATGAGCAAAATTACCCGCGGAAAACCAGGCTAAGTGACTCAATTTATGTTGAAAACCAGGCAGGATAAGTCGAATTGGTAAACCTTTAAAATTGATCTAAAACAAAAAATACAGACCACACTCTTTGTGTGGTTGGTGGTTTTGTTGATTTTAATCAATAAATCACCCGGGTCTGAATGTTATATATACACACAACAAACAATGGTTTTACCAATTGGCCGCAAAAGGCCAGCATCAGTTAATGTAGCCTAAGGGAGGCAACACATGATTACAGGTATCCAGATTACTAAAGCTGCAAATGACGATCTGCTGAACTCTTTCTGGCTGCTGGACAGCGAGAAAAACGAAGCGCGCTGTGTAGTAGCGAAAGCAGGTTTTGCGGAAGACGAAATCGTTCCGGTGAGCAAACTGGGCGAAATTGAATACCGTGAAATTCCAATGCAAGTGCAACCAGAAGTACGCGTGGAAGGCGGTCAGCACCTGAACGTTAACGTCCTGCGTCGCGAAACGCTGATGGATGCCGTTGAGCACCCGGAAAAATACCCGCAGCTGACCATCCGTGTGTCTGGCTATGCGGTGCGTTTCAACTCTCTGACCCCGGAACAGCAGCGCGACGTTATCGCGCGTACCTTTACTGAAAGCCTGTAAAGTTCAGCTTCGGGGGTGGAATAAAAAAGCCGGGAATGTCCCGGCTTTTTTTTTACTCTTCAGTTTTTGTCTCTGGCGCAGCAGAACTTGGCTTACGGCGCTTACCAATATTTTTGGTATCGCGGTGGCGCTGTTTAACGCGCGGCTTCTCTTTTTCTTTCTCTTTTCTCTCAGCACGTTTCGCGAGCGCTTTCTTGGACGGTTTACCCGTCATTTTTTCACTCGGCGCACGTGTGGTCGGACGAAGCCCGTCAATCACGCGAGCTTTCAGCGGCTCCTCAACGTAGCGGCCAATTTTCTGTAGCAGCAGATGGTCGTGCGCTTCTACCAGAGAGATAGCAATACCTTTGCGGCCCGCACGGCCGGTACGACCAATACGGTGCAGGTAAGTATCACCGCTGCGCGGCATATCAAAGTTGATTACGTGGCTCACGTCCGGGATGTCGATCCCACGCGCGGCAACATCGGTGGCAACCAGCACATTCACGCGGCCATCGGTCAGGCGCTTAATCCCTTCGGTTCGCTTAACCTGCGCCATTTCACCTTCGAGATAGCAGTTGTTAATGCCGACGTTGCGCAGCATTTCTGCCAGCTCATGCACGCGCTCACGTTTGCGTACGAAGACGATGGTACGGGTTGCCTCTTCCTGCTTCAGCAGGTGTTTCAACAACTCAACCTTATGCTCAAGGTTATCTGCGCGGTAGTACCACTGGTGGATCTTCTTACGCTCACGGGTCGATGGCGTAGCGGACACTTCCACCGGATCTTCCAGCAGACGTTCGGCGAAATCTTTAATGGCATCCCCTTCAAGGGTTGCCGAGAACAGCATTGTCTGATTACGCCAGCGCGTTTCACCCGCGATGTGTTCGATATCCTGGGCAAAGCCCATGTCCAGCATGCGGTCAGCTTCATCGAGAATCAGCGTTTCCACCGCGCGGCAGTCGAAGTTCTCTTCTTTTATGTATTGCAGCAGACGGCCTGTCGTCGCGACAACGATATCCTGGTTTTCGCTGAACACTTCGGCGTGGTTCATATACGCTACGCCACCGGTGATGGTCGCGATATCCAGATGGGTGTTCGCCGCCAGCTCACGCGCGTGTTCGGCAACCTGCATCGCCAGTTCACGGGTCGGGGTCAGGATCAAAATGCGCGGCGGGCCTGATTTTTTACGCGGAAAGTCGAGCAAATGCTGCAACACAGGCAGCAAGTAGGCTGCTGTCTTCCCCGTGCCGGTTGGCGCAGAACCGAGCACATCGCGGCCCTCAAGCGCAGGCGGAATGGCCGCGGCCTGAATGGCGGTCGGGCGTGTAAAGCCTTTGCTCTCAAGGGCATTGAGCAGGCTTTCATCGAGTTCAAGTTCGGAAAAAGTCGTTACAGTCATGTTCTACCTCTGTGTGGGGCGCTGATTATAGACGTTACGGCTGTAATCTTCATCTGTTTGTATGGATATCGCTTTTCGACCACTTCGCTTTCCCCTATGCTACTCCAGTTTCACTCAGAAGGTTGCCCTGACATGTCTCAACTCAAAGCGCAGTTGCGCCGCGATGGTTTTACGTTTAAACAGTTTTTTGTGGCGCACGATCGTTGTGCGATGAAAGTCGGTACAGACGGTATTTTACTGGGTGCATGGGCGCCTGTCGCAGGTGTAAAACGCATTCTGGATATTGGTACGGGCAGCGGACTTCAGGCGCTGATGCTGGCGCAGCGAACGGAAGAACACGTCACGATCGACGCCGTTGAGCTTGATCCTCAGGCGTCCCGGCAGGCAAGTGAAAACGCTGCCGACTCTCCGTGGGCAGATCGCATCAGGGTAGAATGCGCCGATGTCCTGACCTGGGCGTCGGAGCAAACCGCGCGTTACGATTTGATTGTCAGCAATCCGCCGTATTTCACGCCAGGCGTGGAATGTGGAACGCCAGAACGCGAGCAGGCACGTTACACCGGCTCGCTCGATCACAAGGCGCTACTGACCAGTGCGGCGGAGCTCATCTCGGAAGAGGGATTTTTCTGCGTGGTCTTGCCTGAAAGCACGGGTAATACCTTCATTGAGATCGCACGGGGGATCGGCTGGAATCTGCGTCTTCGTACCGATATTTCGGATACGGAAGGACGCTTACCGCACCGCGTGTTGCTGGCGCTCTCGCCGAAAGAGGGGGAATGCTTTATCGACAGGTTGGTCATTCGTGGGCCAGACCAGCGTTATTCCGAAGATTACACTGCCCTGACCCAGGCCTTTTATCTGTTTATGTGAACCTGCGGCGTCAACACCGACGGGCCGGACATTTCAAGCGGTTCGGGATAGTCCAGCGTATAATGCAGGCCACGGCTCTCTTTGCGCATCATCGCACAGCGCACAATCAGCTCGGCAACCTGCACAAGGTTGCGCAGCTCCAGCAGATTATTAGAAACGCGGAAGTTGGCGTAATATTCATCAATTTCCTGCTGCAACATCATGATGCGGCGTAACGCGCGTTCCAGACGCTTCGTTGTGCGTACAATCCCGACATAATCCCACATGAAAAGCCGCAGCTCGTGCCAGTTATGCTGGATAACCACCAGTTCGTCCGGGTTTTCTACCCGACTTTCATCCCATGCCGGCAAGTGTGTTGTCGGACGTGCATAGGGCATGCGTTTGGTAATATCTTCCGCAGCCGACCACCCATACACCAGACACTCCAGCAGCGAGTTTGAGGCCATGCGATTCGCACCATGCAGGCCGGTGTAGCTGACCTCGCCGATCGCATACAAACCATCCACGTCGGTACGACCATGATCGTCAACCATCACCCCGCCACAGGTATAGTGTGCGGCAGGTACAATCGGCACCGGATCGCGGGTTAAATCAATACCCAGACTCAGCAGCTTTTCATAAATCATCGGGAAGTGCTGGCGAATAAAGTCTTCCGGTTTATGGCTAATGTCCAGATACATACAGTCGACGCCAAGCCGCTTCATCTCGTGGTCAATGGCGCGGGCCACGATATCCCGCGGGGCAAGTTCACCTCGGGGGTCGAAGTCCGGCATAAACCGGGAACCGTCCGGACGCTTCAGATACGCGCCTTCGCCGCGCAACGCTTCAGTTAACAGGAAGTTACGTGCCTGCGGGTGGAACAGGGCGGTAGGATGGAATTGATTAAACTCCATATTCGCCACGCGGCAGCCTGCGCGCCAGGCCATGGCGATACCGTCTCCGGAGGCGATATCCGGGTTAGTCGTGTACTGGTAAACCTTGGAGGCGCCGCCAGTCGCCAGCACAACGGCTTTTGCCTGGCAGGTTTCCACCTTCTCTTTATTCCGATTCCACACCCATGCGCCGACAACACGGCGCGTGCCGGGCAGGCCAATCTTATCGGAAATAATCAGGTCGACGGCGTTGCTGCGCTCCAGCACCCGAATATTAGGATGGCTGAGGGCTTTGCTGACCAGCGTGGTTTCAACCGCTTTTCCGGTTGCATCAGCAGCGTGCAGAATACGGCGGTGGCTGTGCCCGCCTTCACGGGTCAGGTGATAGCTCTCTTCACCATTAGGCTGAACATGCGTATCAAACAGCACGCCCTGATCGATAAGCCATTGCACGCAGTGGCGGGCATTGCTGGCGACAAACTCTGCCGCATGCTCATCCACGATCCCGGCGCCGGCAATCAGGGTGTCTTCTACGTGCGAGGCTATACTATCCGTTTCATCAAACACGGCGGCAATACCGCCTTGTGCATAGAAGGTGGAACCTTCGCTCATCGGCCCTTTACTCAGCACGATTACGTTCTGATGTTCCGCCAGGCGCAGTGCGAGGGATAGGCCGGCAGCACCGCTGCCGATGATCAGTACATCACAATGAAGTTCAGGCGTCGTGTTCATGATGTTTGTTTAATTTACTAAACATGGTGTGGGGAGAATAGCATTGTGATGCGAGATATCGCACGTTTTTTTTGTTGTGTGTTGCAATGACTAAACGGAAGGCCAGAAGTTAAATCTGCGCTAAATGGCCGGAAATATTTTGCGAAGCAGATCGTTAGCTTCAGATTTTGTGGTGAAATAAAGCCTGTGTTGCGTTACTCTTCTGACGATAAAGTTGATGATTCTTGTCAGAAAGCGGGTGCGTATCGTGAACAGACTTATAATGAGAGAAAATGAACGGTCTGCGGCGCGATGAACAAAAACAAAGGCGTTACGGAACTTATTGAAGAACAGACACTCTAATTCGGTGCTTGCTCAAAGTGCAATGTTGTTAGAGTGGCGTTTCGATAACGCGTGGAATTTGGTTTGGGGAGACATTACCTCGGATGAGCGAGCAGTTAACGGACCAGGTCCTGGTTGAACGGGTCCAGAAGGGAGATCAGAAAGCTTTTAACCTACTGGTGGTGCGCTACCAGCATAAGGTAGCGAGTCTGGTTTCCCGCTATGTACCGTCAGGCGATGTTCCTGATGTGGTGCAAGAGTCTTTTATTAAGGCCTATCGCGCGCTGGATTCATTCCGGGGGGATAGTGCTTTTTATACCTGGCTGTATCGTATTGCAGTCAATACGGCTAAGAATTATTTGGTTGCTCAGGGCCGTCGTCCGCCTTCTAGTGACGTTGACGCTATCGACGCAGAAAACTTCGAAAGTGGTGGCGCGCTGAAAGAAATTTCGAACCCTGAGAACTTAATGTTGTCAGAAGAACTGAGACAAATCGTTTTTCGCACGATCGAGTCGCTCCCGGAAGATTTACGCATGGCAATTACGTTACGGGAGCTGGATGGCCTAAGCTATGAAGAGATAGCCGCCATCATGGATTGTCCGGTCGGCACGGTTCGTTCACGAATTTTCCGTGCGCGAGAAGCCATTGATAATAAAGTTCAACCGCTTATCAGGCGTTGACGATAGCGGGATACTGGAAAAGGTATTAGGCATGCAGAAAGAAAAACTTTCCGCTTTAATGGATGGTGAAACGCTGGATAATGAGCTGCTCGATGAGTTGTCTCATTCTCCCGAAATGCAACAGACCTGGGAGAGCTATCATCTTATCCGCGACTCTCTGCGCGGTGATACCAGCGAGGTTCTCCATTTCGATATCTCAGCACGCGTTATGGCGGCCATTGAGAACGAACCTGTTCATCAGACCACGCCGCTGATTCCTGAAGCGCAGCCTGCACCTCACCAATGGCAGAAAATGCCGTTCTGGCACAAGGTGCGTCCATGGGCCAGCCAGCTCACCCAAATGGGGGTCGCTGCGTGCGTATCGCTTGCAGTTATCGTTGGGGTCCAGCACTATAATACTCAGTCTGAAGCCAATCAGCAGCCTGAAGCGCCAGTGTTCAATACGCTGCCGATGATGGGTAAAGCCAGCCCGGTTAGCCTGGGCGTACCGGCAGATGCCTCCGCAAGCGGCGGACAACAACAGCAGGTACAGGAGCAGCGCCGTCGCATTAATGCGATGTTGCAGGATTACGAGTTGCAGCGCCGTCTGCACTCCGAGCAGCTTCAGTTTGAGCAGGCCCAAACCCAGCAGGCTGCTGTGCAGGTGCCAGGAAACCAAACTTTAGGAACGCAATCGCAGTAATGAAGCAACTTTGGTTCGCCATGTCTTTGATGGCGGGTAGCCTGTTCTTCTCTGCTAACGCCTCGGCTGATGTTTCATCCGGGGCGTTGTTGCAGCAAATGAATCTGGCCAGCCAGTCACTCAATTACGAGTTGGCATTTATCAGCATCAATAAGCAGGGTGTCGAATCGTTACGCTATCGCCACGCCCGCCTTGATAACCAGCCGCTCGCCCAGCTTTTACAGATGGATGGCCCGCGTCGGGAAGTGGTCCAGCGTGGGAACGAAATCAGCTATTTCGAGCCTGGCCTTGAGCCGTTTACGCTCAATGGTGACTACATCGTTGACTCCCTGCCGTCGCTCATTTACACCGATTTTAAACGTCTCGCCCCCTACTATGATTTTATCTCGGTGGGACGAACGCGTATTGCCGACAGGCTGTGCGAAGTGATCCGCGTTGTTGCGCGGGATGGGACACGTTACAGCTATATCGTCTGGATTGACGCAGAGACGAAGCTGCCGATGCGCGTTGATCTGCTCGATCGCGACGGTGAGACGCTGGAGCAGTTCCGCGTGATCTCCTTCGATGTGAACAGTCAGGTTGGCAACAGCATGCAGAATCTGGCCAAAGCCAGCCTGCCGCCTTTGCTTTCCGTGCCTGCCGGCGATTCTGTCAATTTTAACTGGGTACCATCCTGGATCCCGCAAGGGTTCAGCGAAGTTTCCAGCAGCCGTCGCCAGCTCCCAACCATCGAAACACCAGTTGAGTCGCGACTCTATTCCGATGGGCTGTTTAGCTTCTCGGTGAATATCAATCGCGCTACGGCGAACAGTTCCGAACAGATGCTCCGTACCGGTCGCCGGACGGTCAGCACGACGGTGCGCGATAATGCGGAAATTACAATTGTCGGTGAATTACCGCCGCCAACGGCAAAACGTATTTCAGACAGCATTAAATTCAGGGCTGCGCAATGATTAAAGAGTGGGCCACGGTCGTATCCTGGCAGGATGGCGTAGCGCTTGTCAGCTGTGACGTTAAAGCATCATGCAGCAGCTGCGCTTCGCGAGCCGGTTGCGGCAGCCGCGTGTTGAATAAGCTGGGGCCGCAAACGTCGCACACTATTGCTGTGCCGAGCGATCAGCCGCTGGTGGCAGGGCAAAAAGTGGAGCTGGGCATCGCTGAAGGTAGCCTGCTCACTTCCGCCATGCTGGTTTACCTTTCTCCGCTGGCAGGTCTGTTCGTGATGGGCGGGGTTTTCCAGATGCTGTTCGGCACAGATTTGGCCGCCTTGTGCGGTGCCGCGTTGGGCGGGGTGGGCGGGTTCTGGCTTGCTAAAGGCGTTTCCCCAAGGCTTGCCGCCCGGGAAGCGTGGCAGCCCGTTATCCTCAGCGTTGCACTGGCACCCGACCAACTTCGTGTTGAGACGCTCTCTTCTGAGGCCCGGTAATCTGCCGGGCTTTATTATTATTTACATCGCAATAAAGAAAACGCCGTCTCTTCGCGCTATACCTGGCTCTAAGTGCATTTCCAGCTGACAAGGATGTAGTGTAGAATGCTGCGTTTTCGCACTGAAAAACGTCAGGCTAAGAACAGCGGCCTCCAGGAATTCGTAAGGCATAATTATTTAACTATATGAAGAACATACGTAACTTTTCGATCATTGCTCACATCGATAATTGATACCCCGCCAGCCTCCGCAAACCTCCGACAAAAACGCCTCAAGATCCCCATCAAATCAGCCTTTCCAAAAATTATACTGTTTGCATGTACAGTCAACCTACGACATCATAAGTCATGGTTTTTGTGTCCACCAGTGCGTCCATATTCTATGATGGACACATAACCTCCCGTTCTGATGGACACACGCAGGGACAAATCATGGCTATTTCAGATAGTTATCTAAAGTCGTGCCTTGGGCGCGAACGAGACAAAGTTGAAGAAAAGGCAGACCGTGATGGTCTGTGGGTACGCATCTCCAAAAAGGGGGCCGTTACTTTTTTCTACCGATTCCGCTTCCTGGGCAAACAGGACAAGATGACGATCGGCAGCTATCCGGAGTTCGGATTAAAAGCCGCGCGCGATGAAGTCGCAAAGTGGGCAGCTATTCTTGCCCGTGGCGAAAACCCTCGGATCAGGCAAAGCCTCGATAAAGCCAAGATTAACAGCCAGTACACCTTCGAAGAGCTGTTCCGTGAATGGCACTCAATGGTCTGCATTCAGAAAGAATCAGCCGGGCAGGTCCTCCGCTCGTTTGAACTGCACGTTTTCCCCAAGCTCGGGAAATACCCTGCGCATCAGCTCACGCTACACAACTGGCTCACTGTCCTGGACAGATTGGCCCAGGGTTACAGCGAGATCACCCGGCGCGTGATCAGCAACGGCCGACAGTGTTATTCCTGGGCAGTGAAACGGCAACTGCTGGAAGTTAACCCGCTGTCAGAAATGTCTGGGCGTGATTTCGGCATCCAGAAACAAATGGGTGAGCGAACCCTGGACCGTAAAGAACTGGCGATTGTCTGGCGAGCCATTGAGGATTCCCGCCTCATTGAGCGAAACAAGATCCTCTATAAATTGTCTCTGATATGGGCGTGCAGGGTTGGCGAACTCCGGCAGGCTGAAGTCGCACACTTTGATTTTGAAGAAGGGATCTGGACTGTTCCATGGGAAAACCACAAGACAGGGCGGAAGACAAAGAAACCGATAATTCGACCTATCATCCCGGAAATGCTCCCGCTGATAAAACGGGCCATTGAGCTGGCGCCAGGACGCTTTGTTTTTTCAAAATATGGGCTATTTGCAATCTGAGGTTGGATTGTAGATTTTAGTTAGAAATGGATCAAAGTCCGTTTTGTGCAAAACTTGGTTGACAACCCTCTTTTGGAAGATGTGCCGTTTCGTGCAAAAGTT
>NZ_JBMKIA010000043.1:0-21383 GCF_049238215.1 Enterobacter cloacae complex sp. IR5441 | reverse complement strand
CGGCATTCTGGCTACACAATAACAAGGGAAGACTTACTCGTGGCTGCAACCCTACTAGCTCAAAATTTATTCACACATGGTTACGCTTTGGGGAAATTATGAGGGGATCTCTCAGAGCTATGCAGCTCGTAATCCTTTAAAAAGCGGAACAATTCAATATCTTCATTACTATGGAAATGAGCGTCCTGATATTGAGCCAGAAAGTGGATATTTTAAATCCCAGGCTGAAACTATTACGATAGTTGGAATGAGTGGTTCTGGAAAAACTACCATGATTGAGCAAGTCATGGATCATTTCCCTCAGATTATAGAACACAGCAGCTATAAAGGAGTTTTTCCCGGCTTCAGTAAGCAAATTGTATGGGTAAAGATTAATTGTCCATACAATTCAAGTGTGAGAGACCTTTGTGAAGAGATTTTACAAAAATTAGATGATGCAATTGGTATTGAACGAACTACACCTGAGATTAGAAATGGTGCTCTGGCTCGCCAGATTGCACAAAGAATTAAATCATCATTTTTGGGTATCCTTGTTATTGATGAAATGCAGAGGCTTAAATTTTCAAGAACCGGGGGTGAGAGTAAGTTGATTGATTTTTTACATGAAATTGTAGATTCCATGGGGGTATCTATGGTTTTTTGTGGAAATCATCCTTTTGACGAGACGCTGACAAAGAAAATGAGAATTGCCAGGCGGGCAGAGTCTGGTGGTTACATGAAAATTAAGAATGTTAGATACGATTCACAAGACTGGCAATCGTTTATTCATTATTTATGGCCATTACAATGGACAAATGTTGAAACTCCATTAAATGATGAGTTAAACGAAAAATTATTCATTTTATCTAAAGGCAATATTGGATTGGCTCAGATGATTTATCGGGGGGCACAATTAAAGGTTATCGGTAGCGGCAATGAAATCATCACTGGCGCAGTCTTGTCGGCCTCTGTACCGGTACTCGTGAGTCATACGGAGGAATATAAGGATACTCCACTCCCGGGGGCCGCGACTGAAGATGAGGAAGCTAAATGGCTCTCTGCATCTAATGAGGGTGATGCTTCGGCTAAAATCATGGCAGAGAAGTCCCTAAAGTCTTTGATCCCTGGGGATATAGACAGGCCACAGCACAAGGAATTCGTAGGAAAAATAGACGAGGTTTTGCGCAATTTCGACGAGAAAATACTGTCTCTTGACCACGATCTTGTTATCAACAGAACAGCTGAAAAGAAAAATACCTACGATGCTCTTCAGCGTTGCGGGCTTATAAATATAGATCCACTTAATAAATTGTAATGAGGTAACAGTTCGTAACGGTCAAAGAGAGGTGTGGGAAATGAGAATGTTGCCTGTTTTGCCTGATGAATCCTTGTTCAGCCGGTTTTGTCGGACAACTACCGTGTACGGTATGTCCCCATCTTCTCTGTTAACGATCATTTTCAACAAACCTGATATGAACGTCCATCCAATTCTCAATTCAGGATTAAAGGCTATTTCTCTTCATACATCCGAAAGTGCAGATCAGCTCTGGCATGAACAGACTTTACTCCCTCTTTTTGCCTGGGCACTACCAATCAGTCGTAATGAAATTATGGATTTCAACACGACCCCTGCCAGGCTTAATCGATTGTGCCGCCTTAGTAATTTTTCACTAGGGCAGCGCACACTATTGAAGTTTTGCCCGGTTTGCGCTCGTGAAGATACTTTTCATTATGGTGTTACTTATTGGCATCTGGCGCATCAGCTTCATGGGGTTACAACCTGCCATCGGCATCCGGTAGCGCTTGAAAGCATCCATGTCCCTTCTTCACCGCACATACGTATTGGACTGATGCCTCCTGTTTCGTATACAGAACAACTTAGCAATGAGATAGACTTCGATTTTGCTAAGTTTTGTTATGAGTCCCTAAATATAATCAGAAGAAAAGATATTACACACCCCAATTACATGGATGTACTTAAAAAGTTGAATTTATTATCATTGGATGGAAATTTAAAGAAAAATGTATTCTACGCACATGTTTATGCTAAGTGCCAGTTATTTGGGGAGGGTTCATCGGGACTTATACCAACATCCCTAACTGATTATCATTACTGGGAGCCTATACTCAAAGACAAATGTTGTCAGCATCCCACAAAGCATCTTTTGCTTTGTTATTGTTTGTTAAATACTTGCTGGCCAACGTATGCAGGAAGTCGTACTAATAAAAAGAAAGAAATCTTTAAAAGTCATAAGAAATACAGTTTTCATATAGTTGAAAATAATACTAGTGTTAGCAACCTTGGGAAGGAATTTAGTCGCAGCAGATGTTACATTAAAACACTTATTTATAAAAAATACCTGAGGGCGTTTAAGCGAAACACAAAAATTAATATATTCACTGAATTGCTTATCAAGTCTATGGCTGTAAGGGGGTTTAGTCTGGCATCCATAGCTGAGAAAAACTCATTATCGGAAGGAGCTGTATCCTCTGTAATTTCATCTTGTTACGGTTTATGCTCATGGCGTAAAAAATGTAAAAAAGATTCTTTAAGACGGCGTCATAAGCAGAAAATATTAAGATTTATACATAATCAATCCGTTTCTATAACACGAAAGTTAGTCAAAGAAAGTTGTTATGCAAGTTTCTATTGGCTAAATAAACATGAATGTGACTGGCTTAATTCCTGTCTTCCTAAAACAATACGATGCTATAAAAATAAAAGAGTAGACTGGAGCGAGAGAGATATTATCTCATCATCATTAATAAATGATGTTTTATCTCAGGGGCAGTACTCGATGTCACTTACAAGTCTAGATGCTTTACTGGGAGGGCATGGCTGGCTTTTGAAATACAGAGATAAACTACCAATGACAATGATACTTCTCAGAAAAATGGAACTAATTAAATAAGAGGGAGTTATATGGTTTACGAAAATGAATTGTGGCACAGTTTTCTTCTGCGTTCACAGATAATATATAACTTATCCAATTGCAGGAACATAATATCAAAGCATGGCGCACTAAGGTACGATGCCTTTCCTCGTTTCGAACTGATTGATATGTACAAATTGCATAGCTTGCAGGATATATATGACATTCTTGCCACTAGAAATGGTTATATACTAACTTCCAATATAGTGTCGTTATCTTCTGGTGTTTACGGGTATTTTAACGCTATTGAAGATGCCTGTCGGAAAAATTTTCACATAACTAATTCATATCCATTGGTAAACATCTCAAACATTCGTTACTGTCACAAATGTATTGTTGAAGATATACACTCTAAAGGCATTGGTTATCTGCGTCATAGATGGTTGTTTGAATCTAAATGTGCAGTTCATAGTACCAGTTTATATGAGGTTTGTTTTGATAACTATTTGAATGCAGTGAAAGGACTTAGTGACTTAATTATAAGTGGAATAAATCCTCATGGTTATTGTTCCCTTGTGGTTGACGTTTCAAACCCTTTCAAAAATCCAGTGTATATATTACCATGTGCACGTAATAAAATTTTAAAATGGATTTCGGACAATAAAAATATGCTGATTTACTTTCTCTTTGATCTCTTCAAATGTAAGTCGCATTCAAGTTTATCTAAGGTTATCGAAGTCAAGATAATGCATGATAGATATATTTCTGCGGTGTTCAAGATGTTAAGTGAAGTTAATTTTTGTAATTTCAACTCATTTATTTCTGATATTTTTGAGGACGTAAGTTATGCCTCTATCGGACTTGATGATTATTCTGTTAATGTGCATTTTCTCAGGCTAAGGGCTGCAGATTGTAAATTTTGCCAGTTGAATGGTAAATATTTTTGCTCACTTTACAATGTAAAACTTCTTCGCTAATTTCACTTCATTTATAAAATACTAAGAAAGCTAGTTAGATAAGGTTTTATATTTTGACTGGGGCAGGAATAAATTATCACTCATAGAGTTTCCCTGGGGGTTACCACCTGTGTATGATGCCGGTTAGCAACAACGTCTAAAAGACCTGCGATCACGTGGGTCCCTCTCCAGCAAAGGGGCAAGGGGTGCTATATAACGGTGTACTGCTTACCCAATACGGCCTTGTATTTGAAAGATGCCGCATCTTGGCAGGATTCGTATTACAGCCTATAGTCTGTTAATGAGCATTACAGCCTATATGCTGTAAATCCCTGCGTTATGCTTGTTAACTCGTCGATACGGAAGGTCACTTATGAACACTCAATACGCTTTGAAGACTTTGAATCAGTTACGTCCTGTTTTAATCGGCTTTCGCAAAGCCAATGGACTGACGCAAAAAGATGTTTCTGAACGTTTGGGTATAACACAGCAAACTTATGCCCGACTAGAGGCCAACCCTGCAAGTGCGGGTTTTGAGCGTTTGTTTAGGGTGTTCAGCGTCCTTGGAGTGGAGATCGTACTTTCATCCAGGGAACCATTGTCAGATGCAAAGCCCGAATACGGAGCTATGCACAATTATTCTTCACTTCCAGCCAGGCGGGAGAAATGGTGACGCCTGGCGCTTCCCGGTCTAATTTTTCTTCAACAAGATTAACCCCTTAGCGGCCTGAAGTATCAGGTTGCGATAGAGCCTTTCATTTCTTCTGTTATGTTAAATACACCATTTTGAGCTATTTCGCTCGGCCTTAAATTATCTCTTCATTCTTCAGTGAAAATTTTATGTCGATCACATTATCGATGAATTTAGGAAATAATCCGTAAATGAAAATCTATCTTCTTTTAAATTCATCAGTGTCAGTAGCAAATATTACGCATAAAAGAATGGTTATTATTATCATTTAAATTATAAAGCTCATGAGTCAATTCCAAAAAATATAATAAGCATTGAAATCATTACCCGTGATTCTGGAGTTTTAACTTTGCCATGTAACCAACCACAAGTTAGTTTCCGGTGTTTTGAGGGGCAGTAAAGTTCTGAAAGCGCGACCAGATCATAATCCCGAAATGTCGTTAAGATATTCTGAATAACGGTTATCCCTGCTTGTTGGCAGGCATTTGAAAATATATTTTGTATTCAGGTTGCAGCAAAACGCTTTCTTACACACAGGACTTCATATGCGGCTCAGAAAATTAAAACTGAAAAACTTCAGAGGCTACAGAAACTCTACTGAAATCATTATTGATGAAAGCATGACGGGTATTGTCGGTCGTAATGACTTTGGGAAATCAACGCTTCTGGAAGCGCTGGCTATTTTTTTTGAAACAGAAGGAATGAAGGCTGACAAGAATGACATGAACTGTTTCAGCCTAAGAGAAGGGGACGGCCGTTTTGAAATAGCCTGTGAATTTGATGACCTGCCCGATTTTATCATGATCGACGACAGGGTGCAGACCACGCTCGCCTCAGAACATCTGCTGAATGAGGACGGCAATTTTGAAATCGTCAAAACGTTTAAAGCAACGACCTCAGGAAAACCGGAGCAGACCTGCATCCGCTGCATCCACCCGGATGAGGAGCCCCTGAGAAATTTACTGGGCATGAAAATTTCTGAGCTCAAGGCGGTGGGAAAAGAAGTTGAAAAAAATGTGGCGGATAAACGCACTGCATCGTTATGGCGTCAGGCCATCAGGGAAGCCGCAGCCCCCTATACCTGTTCGGAAATTATGCTGGATGTCGATAAAGAGTTCGGAACCGACACAAAATCATTATGGGGTAAGATCCTCGATTTGCTGCCCACGTATGCGATTTTCAAAGCCGACAGGGAAAGCAGCGACGGGGATTCCGAAGCTAAAAACCCCTTACAGCAGGCCGTAAAAGACGCTCAGGCTGCGCTGCAGGACAAAATTACAGCGCTGGAAAATGAGATTCAGGACAGCGTCCTGGATGTCGCACAGAGAACGCTGGATAAATTACGTGAAATGGCCCCCGAACTCGCCAGTGAACTGACTCCACGATTTAAGGAGAAACCCAAGTGGACCTTCAATTTCACCCTGGACGGGGAAAATGGCATCCCCATCAATAAGCGCGGCAGCGGGATAAGGAGGCTTATCCTGTTGAATTTTTTTCGGGCTGAGGCTGAAAAGAATGTCGCGGGGACGCCCAGAAATGTGATTTATGCCATAGAGGAGCCTGAAACGTCACAGCATCCGAACTATCAGATGATGCTGATGAAAGCGTTACTGGCACTGGCAGGCCAGCCGCACCGTCAGATTATCGTCACCACCCATGTCCCGGCGCTGGCCGGATTAATCCCTGTCGAAGGCGTACGTTATGTTACCCGAAATGAGGCGGGTGAACCCGTAGTAAAAATGCCGGATGACGCAGTGCTGAAGGAAGCCACTGAAAGCCTGGGGGTGCTGCCAGAGACCGGTATGGAAAGGGCGCAGGGGATTGTTCTGGTAGAGGGAAAGTCGGATGTTACTTTCCTGAGGCATGCGGCCAGTTCATTAAAACAGTCAGGTGCGCTGCCAGCCTCTCTGGAGGACGTGAAAATAGTGCCAGTCCTCATAGGAGGGTGTGGTAGCGTCAAACACTGGGTTACATTGAATCTGGCCAAAGATCTGGGGCTTCCCTGGTGCGTATTTCTGGACTCCGATATTGGGGGAGACCCTGCACAGGTTCTGTCCATCCAGAAGCGTAAAAAAGAAGTAGAGGAGGCCGGTAAGGTATTTTTCGCTACGCGCAAACGTGAGATAGAAAACTATCTGTGCCCGGATCTTATCGAGGAAATTACTGGTGTAGCCGTCACGTTTACGGACACCTGTGACGCTAAAAAAATAATCGGCCGGGCTGTGGGAATGAAACCCGATAATGTACTAGATAAATTCTGGCCTCAGATGACATCAGAAAGAATCATCTCAAGATCAACCTATCATGACGGAACGCAGGAGAGAAGCGAGCTGGTTGAGATCCTGAGCGACATTGTATCCATGACGAGATAATGTATTAAATAAGCATCTCAGGTGCATATATTCCGGTCCTCAACAAAGGACCGGAGTACAGAGTAGTAAAAACCCGAAATTAATCGGGTTTGAATTATATAAAGATTAACCGACTCCCGCGCCCAGGAACGATGTAAAATCACGCTTGTCGTGACATTTCTACAATGTTTACTTTTGACTATCAAGCCATTTATTCATCTGCTCAATTTCACCTTTTTGAGCTTTAATGATGTCCTGCGCGAGCTTTCTCATTTTCGGATCTTTTCCGTATTTGAGCTCGGTCTCAGCCATTGCTATTGCCCCTTCATGGTGCGCTACCATGCCTTTCGCAAAAGCCTTGTCGGGATCGGACTCATTTACGGCAGCCATCATTTTGTCATGCATGTCTTTCATGCCAGCCATATATTCCTGTGACGAAGCCGAGGTAGACATATCAGTCATTTTCATTTCTGAATGTTCTGCTGAAATCGCTGGCAGGGATAACATTAATACTGCAAATAAAGTGTTTCTGGCTTTCATAAAAAATATCCTTTTAGCGTTGATGCCCGTTAACTGTAGCAGAATCTGATAAAAATGCCCCTGTAGGGGGCAAAGATGTTGCCATATATCCGGTTACGGAAAAATCTATCAAGGAAATAAGGACAGCACAGATACTTCCCTCGCCGTCAGCCTGCACTGAGCATGCGACGATGCGCTTCGGCCATGGCCTGATGTGGGCCAGACTGACCGTTATTCATAAATTCATGGGCAACTGCAGCTCTTTCATGCTCATTCATTGCCGCTAATGACTTCGACGGCCCGGTAGGGGAAACGGTCTGACTTCCCATCATCCTCTGATGACTTTCCACCATTTTCTGGTGCGCATCCGCCGACCCGTTCGTCATGGTTTCATGAGCAATAATGGCCTGTTCATGCTGGTCCATACCGGCCATACGAGGTGCAGTCCCCTGGATCCCGACAGGAGCCGCAGCAGACTGCATCTGGTGAGCAGGTGCCTGTGCATTGTTGACCCGCTCATGGATATTCACGGTTTCAGTGGCCCAGGCCGAAGAAATTAAGCCAAAGCCCAGCAAGGATGCTAATACGATATTTTTCATGATAACTCTCCATTTCTTAATTAGTGATGTCCGGGGGAGTACAACCGGTGTTTTCAGTTCCATAACTGAAACAGGTTCGGAAGTGTTTATTTCTCCGGGAGGGGACTGGATATTCATTTCCTGGCGTCCACTGACGCCGGATATTGATAAAGCAATCCAGCCTTCCTGATAAGTTGCACTAATTATATCGAATGGCTTCTGTTTGCTGCATGACAGGCTAATGACATCTTTGTCATTTAAATCTTTATTCCCAGCACTGGGTGTCCGGAATCATTTTCTCCAGTCTGGGCACGGATAAGATAAAACGCGTTGAGTGTACGTCCGATTCCACCTGCACTCTTCCGTGATGTGCTTCCACGATTGACTTCACAATCGCAAGGCCGATGCCGCTGCCTTCTCCTTTTCGTTGTCTGGACGGATCCACCCGATAAAAACGGTCAAACAACCTTGATAAATGCTCTTCAGGGATTGGTTTCCCCGGATTTTCAATCACAAGGTCAAAAAAGCTCTCCTGCTCTCTTATTGAGACGGTGATTGCCTGTCCCTCCGGGGTATAACGCAGGGCATTGGATAACAGATTATTGATCGCCCTTCTGAACATTTGTGGATCTCCCTCAACCAGGCAGGGCATCCCGTTAAATTTGAGCGTGATATTGCGTTCTTCGGCCCAGGCTTCGAAAAACTCGAAGACTTTCATGACTTCCGCTCTGAGGTCAAACATGACCCTGTCAGGTATCAGCTGATTATTATCTGCCTGTGCCAGGAACAGCATATCGCTGACCATTTTGGTCATCCGGTTATACTCTTCAAGACTGGAATAGAGGACATCCTCAAGTTCCCTCTGTGTTCGATCCTGACTCAGTGCGATTTCAGTCTGCGTCACCAGATTGGTGATGGGCGTTCTGATCTCATGCGCGATATCGGCAGAGAAATTGGCCTGGCGGGTAAAGACATCCTCAATCTTTCCAATCATATGATTGAACGAGATAACCAGTTGCTCCAGCTCAATGGGAACGCGTGTCGGTTCCAGTCGCGCATCAAGATTCTCGGAGGTGATGTTTTTAATGGCATTGCTGACATTACGAAGGGGCAGGTGCCCCTGACGGACAGCGATTCGAATGATCAGAACAATCAACAGGCTTATCACGACGGCAATCGCAATCAGGTTCTTTTTCAGCGCATCGAGGTAATGGAGATGGAAATTAATGGATAGGCCAGTCAGCATGACATAGTTCTGCTGTTTGCCCTGAAATATCGCCTGACCAGAGGAGGCGATAATCCTGTATGTTTCCATCTTCATTTTGGACCCGGTATCCATCGGTCCCGCAGGATCCTCCACCGTCCAGAGAAAGACATCCCGTGCGCGGCTGTGCTCGCTAAAATCTGCTGAATTCACTGCCGGGCGTAGTGCCGCCCCCTGAGCTGAGCTAAAGAGCACTTCCCCCCTGGGATTGAGGAGCAAAAGGGCAACGTTGCGGTAGCTGGCAATTGATTCCTTTATTTTGCTTATTTTTTTATCATCCGGATCCACCGGGGACTGCAGTATACGGTTCAGTGTGGTGCTGATTTGTTGAAGATCGCTGACATCCTGCTCGGCAAAATGATTTTCAACAGAATGCAGCATAAACCAGGTGAATGCGATAAAAGCCAGTATCGTGGACAGGCTGATAAAAAAGGTCAGCCGCAGAGCGAGTGAGAAAGGGCGTCTGGAAGGTTTGCTATGCATCCGGGACCTCCAGCATGTAGCCCACGCCCCGGACTGTCTGGATCAGCTTTGTCTCGTAATCGTTGTCTATTTTAGCGCGGAGTCGCTTTACTGCGACATCGATCGCATTAGTGTCGCTGTCAAAATTCATGTCCCAGACCTGAGAGGCAATCAGGGAGCGGGGAAGAACCTCTCCCTGATGGCGAATGAAGAATTCCAGCAGGCTGAACTCTTTACTGGTGAGCACAATGCGGTTTCCGGCGCGACTGACTTTTCTGGATACGAGATCAATCGAGAGGTCAGCCACCTTAAACTGGCTTTCCGTGATCATCGTGTTTCCCCGCCTCAGAAGGGTTCTCACCCGGGCGAGCAGTTCGGCAAACGCAAAGGGTTTAACCAGATAATCGTCCGCACCCAGTTCCAGTCCTTTGACCCTATGTTCGATCGTGCCGAGGGCTGTCAGCAGTAAGACCGGCATACCCTTTCCGGCAGTGCGCAGCATGCGGATGATATCCCAGCCGTTCACATCAGGTAGCATGATATCCAGAATGACTAAATCATACTCGGCTGTCATGGCGAGATGATATCCGGTAAGACCATTATCAGCGTGATCCACTACGAACCCTGCCTCTGTAAGCCCTTTGCTGAGATATTCACCTGTTTTAATTTCGTCTTCGACGATCAATATTTTCATCTTGCTCCCCGGCTGGCTGCTAATGTCATTCTATTGCGCCCACGATCGTTATCAACGGATTACAGCAAAAATGACAACATTGTCATTATCCTGTCACCCGGCAAACAGAGAGCGTTAGGTAAAGTACCCCTATCAATACTCTGGACTTCATTTGAACCATTTACCAGGTCTGCCTGGACGAGAAGCGTTATGTTCAAATTAAAATTACTCAGCATTAGCACGATATTCATCCTGGCAGGCTGCGTGTCGCTTGCGCCTGAATATCAGCGGCCCGCAGCACCGGTACCCCAGCAGTTTTCACTGTCCCATAACAGCCTGACGCCAGCGGTAAATGGCTATCAGGATACGGGCTGGCGTAACTTTTTTGTCGATCCCCAGGTTACCCGGTTGATCGGTGAAGCTCTGACTAATAACCGTGATTTGAGAATGGCTGCCCTGAAGGTTGAAGAGGCCCGAGCCCAGTTCAACGTCACGGATGCAGATCGTTATCCCCAGCTGAATGCCTCATCCGGGATAACATACAGCGGTGGTCTGAAAGGTGACAAGCCGACCACACAGGAGTACGACGCGAGACTGGAGCTCAGCTATGAGCTCGATTTTTTCGGCAAACTTAAGAACATGAGTGATGCTGATCGCCAGAACTACTTTGCCAGCGAAGAAGCCCGTCGGGCCGTACACATCCTGCTGGTATCCAACGTTTCACAAAGCTATTTCAGCCAGCAACTGGCGTACGAACAACTTCGTATTGCGCGGGAAACGCTGAAAAATTATCAACAGTCCTATGCTTTCGTTGAGCAGCAGCTCGTGACCGGGAGTACGAACGTTCTGGCACTTGAACAGGCGCGAGGACAAATCGAAAGTACCCGCGCCGAAATAGCCAAACGAGAAGGCGATCTGGCTCAGGCAAACAATGCCCTGCAACTGGTGCTGGGAACGTACCGCGCACTTCCGTCAGAAAAAGGGATGAAAGGCGGGGAGATAGCCCCAGTAAAATTGCCACCAAATCTGTCTTCACAAATTTTGCTGCAGCGACCGGATATTATGGAAGCGGAATATCAGCTGAAAGCGGCTGATGCCAATATTGGCGCAGCGCGAGCGGCCTTTTTCCCCTCAATTACCCTGACCAGTGGTCTTTCCGCAAGCAGTACGGAGCTGTCCAGCCTGTTTACGTCAGGAAGTGGAATGTGGAATTTTATCCCTAAAATTGAAATTCCTATATTTAATGCTGGCAGGAATAAAGCCAATCTGAAGCTGGCTGAAATTCGCCAGCAACAGTCGGTGGTTAATTACGAACAAAAAATTCAGTCAGCCTTTAAGGATGTTTCCGACACGCTTGCGCTGCGCGACAGCCTTAGCCAGCAACTTGAGTCACAGCAGCGTTATCTTGATTCACTTCAGATAACTCTCCAGCGTGCCAGAGGATTGTATGCAAGTGGTGCTGTCAGTTACATCGAAGTGCTGGATGCAGAACGTTCCCTCTTCGCTACCCAGCAAACCATTCTCGATCTTACCTATTCCCGGCAGGTTAACGAAATTAATCTGTTTACCGCGCTGGGTGGCGGTTGGGTAGAGTAAATTTATTTAATTAATCAGGAAATTAAAATGCGTAATTCACTTAAAGCCGTTTTATTTGGTGCCTTCTCTGTCATGTTTTCTGCCGGTCTTCATGCTGAAACACATCAGCATGGCGATATGAATACTGCCAGTGATGCTTCGGTACAGCAAGTTATCAAGGGCACCGGTGTCGTTAAAGACATTGATATGAATACTAAGAAAATCACCATTTCGCATGAAGCAATTCCAGCGGTGGGCTGGCCTGCAATGACCATGCGCTTTACTTTTGTTAATGCAGACGATGCTATTAATGCCCTGAAAACAGGCAACCATGTCGATTTCTCGTTTATTCAGCAGGGTAATATCTCCTTACTCAAAAGCATTAACGTGACGCAGTCCTGATTGGCTGTCCGGAGCGATTACATCCTGTGCGCCTGTACATTCACATAGGTATATGTGTGAGTTAACCGTCAGGCGCATATGCCAGGTGTTTTGATTTTTTAGCGGAAAATTGTATGGCTTCTTTAAAGATAAAATATGCTGCAATAATTATCAGCAGCCTCATAGCAGGGGGGCTGATATCGGTTACTGCCTGGCAGTATGTAAACTCAGCACAAAAGACAGAAAAAACAGAACAAAAGGCACCGGAACGAAAGGTGCTTTTCTGGTATGACCCAATGAAACCGGATACCAAATTTGATAAACCCGGAAAATCGCCCTTTATGGATATGGACCTGGTGCCAAAATATGCTGATGACAGTGGCGATAAAAGCAGTGGCGGGATCCGTATCGACCCAACCCAGGTTCAGAATCTGGGATTAAAAACGCAAAAAGTCACGCGAGGAATGCTGAATTATTCTCAGACAATCCCGGCTAATGTCAGCTATAACGAGTATCAGTTTGTTATTGTGCAGGCGCGTTCTGACGGGTTTGTCGAAAAAGTCTACCCCATGACGATTGGCGATCATGTGAAGAAGGGGACGCCACTTATCGATATTACCATTCCGGACTGGGTGGAAGCACAGAGTGAATTCCTTCTGTTATCCAGCACCGGTGGTACTTCCACGCAAATTAAAGGCGTTCTGGAACGGCTTCGCCTGGCAGGTATGCCGGAAGAGGATATTCAGAGACTGCGTTCTACCCGGAGCATTCAGACCCGTTTTACCATTAAAGCACCTATTGATGGTGTCATTACTGCATTTGACCTGCGCACCGGCATGAATATTTCGAAAGATAAGGTGGTGGCTCAGATTCAGGGAATGGACCCGGTCTGGATCAGCGCTGCAGTGCCAGAATCTATCGCCTATCTGCTGAAAGATACGTCGCAGTTTGAAATTTCGGTACCGGCTTATCCGGATAAAACATTCCATGTCGAAAAATGGAATATTCTTCCCAGCGTGGATCAGACAACCCGTACGCTTCAGGTCCGTCTCCAGGTTTCTAATAAGGATGAGTTTCTCAAGCCGGGCATGAATGCCTATCTGAAACTGAATACCAGAAGCCAGGAGATGCTGCTGATACCAAGCCAGGCCGTTATCGATACCGGCAAAGAACAGCGCGTGATTACTGTTGATGATGAAGGCAAGTTTGTGCCGAAACAGATCCACGTTCTGCATGAGTCACAGCAACAGTCCGGCATCGGCTCCGGCCTGAATGAAGGCGATACCGTGGTGGTCAGTGGCCTGTTCCTCATTGACTCTGAAGCCAATATTACGGGCGCACTGGAACGTATGCGCCACCCTGAAAAAACAGAAAGCAGTATGCCAGCAATGTCTGACCAGCCTGTAAATATGCATTCAGGGCACTGAGGAGACGACGATGATTGAATGGATTATCCGGCGCTCTGTCGCCAACCGTTTCCTGGTCATGATGGGGGCCCTGTTTCTCAGCATCTGGGGCACATGGACGATTATTAACACGCCTGTCGATGCCTTGCCTGACCTGTCAGATGTGCAGGTCATTATCAAAACCAGCTATCCCGGCCAGGCCCCGCAGATTGTAGAAAACCAGGTCACCTATCCACTTACCACCACCATGCTGTCCGTGCCTGGCGCAAAAACCGTGCGTGGTTTTTCACAGTTCGGTGATTCGTATGTGTATGTCATTTTTGAAGACGGCACCGATCTGTACTGGGCCCGTTCCCGCGTGCTGGAGTACCTGAACCAGGTACAGGGAAAACTGCCCGCCGGTGTGAGTTCTGAAATCGGTCCGGACGCCACGGGGGTGGGCTGGATATTTGAATATGCCCTTGTCGATCGCAGCGGAAAACACGACCTTTCAGAACTGCGTTCTCTGCAGGACTGGTTCCTGAAATTTGAGCTGAAAACCATCCCGAACGTGGCTGAGGTCGCTTCGGTTGGCGGCGTGGTGAAACAGTACCAGATTCAGGTCAATCCGGTAAAATTGTCTCAGTATGGTATCAGCCTGCCCGAAGTGAAACAGGCCCTTGAATCGTCTAACCAGGAGGCCGGTGGCTCATCCGTTGAAATGGCCGAAGCTGAGTATATGGTCCGTGCCAGCGGTTATCTTCAGAGCATTGATGATTTTAATAACATCGTCCTGAAAACAGGCGAGAACGGCGTGCCGGTTTATCTGCGGGATGTTGCCCGCGTGCAGACCGGGCCTGAAATGCGGCGTGGTATTGCCGAGCTGAACGGCCAGGGCGAAGTCGCTGGCGGCGTGGTGATCCTGCGGTCGGGTAAAAATGCACGCGACGTTATCACGGCAGTGAGGGATAAACTTGAGACGCTGAAGGCCAGCCTGCCGGAAGGCGTTGAAATCGTGACCACCTACGATCGCAGCCAGCTCATCGACCGGGCGATTGATAACCTCAGTTCCAAACTTCTGGAAGAGTTTATCGTGGTGGCCATCGTCTGTGCCCTGTTCCTGTGGCACGTACGTTCTGCCCTGGTGGCGATTATCTCTCTGCCGCTTGGTCTGTGTATCGCCTTTATCGTCATGCACTTCCAGGGACTGAACGCCAATATCATGTCGCTGGGAGGGATAGCGATTGCCGTCGGTGCGATGGTGGATGCCGCCATTGTGATGATTGAGAATGCGCATAAGCGGCTTGAGGAGTGGGATCATCAGCATCCGGGTGAGCAGATTGACAACGCCACCCGCTGGAAGGTGATTACCGATGCCTCCGTTGAAGTGGGACCCGCACTGTTTATCAGCCTGCTGATCATCACCCTGTCCTTTATTCCTATCTTTACCCTGGAAGGTCAGGAAGGACGTCTGTTTGGCCCGCTGGCATTCACGAAAACGTACTCCATGGCGGGCGCGGCCGCGCTGGCCATCATCGTCATTCCGATTCTGATGGGATTCTGGATCCGGGGGAAAATTCCTGCAGAGACCAGTAACCCCCTGAACCGGGTACTGATCAAAGCGTATCATCCATTGCTGTTGCGGGTTCTCCACTGGCCAAAAACAACCCTGCTGGTTGCGGCCTTGTCCATTTTCACCGTTATCTGGCCGCTGAGCCAGGTGGGCGGTGAGTTTCTGCCGAAGATTAACGAGGGCGACCTGTTGTATATGCCGTCGACCCTGCCGGGTGTCTCTCCGGCTGAAGCTGCAGCGCTCCTGCAGACGACGGACAAGTTAATCAAAAGCGTTCCTGAAGTGGCCTCTGTATTTGGCAAGACCGGTAAAGCAGAGACCGCCACGGATTCCGCACCGCTCGAAATGGTTGAAACCACGATCCAGCTCAAACCTGAGGATCAGTGGCGTCCAGGCATGACGATTGACAAGATTATTGAAGAACTCGACAGGACCGTCCGTTTACCGGGGCTGGCAAACCTCTGGGTGCCGCCAATCCGTAACCGTATTGATATGCTCTCAACCGGGATCAAAAGCCCGATAGGTATCAAGGTGTCCGGAACGGTTCTGTCCGATATCGATGCAACGGCGCAGAGTATCGAAGCGGTCGCCAAAACCGTACCCGGCGTAGTGTCTGCTCTCGCAGAGCGACTGGAAGGCGGGCGCTACATTGATGTGGATATCAACCGGGAAAAAGCCTCCCGCTACGGAATGACGGTGGGCGATGTGCAGCTGTTCATCTCATCAGCCATCGGCGGCGCGACGGTAGGGGAAACGGTTGAAGGCGTGGCCCGGTACCCGATTAATATCCGCTATCCGCAGGATTACCGGAACAGCCCGCAGGCCCTGAAACAGATGCCGATCCTGACCCCGATGAAGCAGCAGATCACGCTGGGCGATGTTGCGGATATTAAGGTCGTTTCCGGGCCGACTATGCTGAAAACGGAAAATGCCCGTCCAGCCAGCTGGATTTACATTGACGCGCGCGGCAGGGATATGGTGTCGGTGGTTAATGACATTAAAACGGCGATCAGTCAGAAAGTGAAACTGAGACCGGGTACCAGCGTGTCATTCTCCGGACAGTTTGAACTGCTTGAGCATGCCAACAAGAAACTGAAGCTGATGGTGCCGATGACGGTGATGATCATCTTCATCCTGTTGTATCTGGCATTCCGCCGGGTTGATGAAGCCCTGCTGATCCTGATGAGCCTGCCGTTCGCCCTGGTTGGCGGGATATGGTTCCTGTACTGGCAGGGCTTCCATATGTCTGTCGCAACCGGAACGGGGTTTATCGCTCTGGCCGGGGTGGCAGCAGAGTTTGGCGTGGTCATGCTGATGTATCTGCGTCATGCCATTGAAGCGCACCCGGAATTGTCCCGTAAAGAGACGTTCACACCGGAAGGCCTTGATGAAGCCCTCTATCATGGTGCCGTACTGCGTGTCCGGCCGAAAGCCATGACCGTGGCGGTGATCATTGCGGGTCTGCTGCCAATACTCTGGGGAACCGGTGCAGGTTCAGAAGTCATGAGCCGTATCGCGGCACCCATGATTGGTGGGATGATCACGGCTCCGCTGCTGTCCCTGTTCATTATTCCTGCCGCCTACAAATTAATCTGGCTGCGCAGACATAAAAAAAGCGTGTCCTGAACCTGAAAGGGCACCCCCTGTGGGTGTCCTTCTTTACTGATTCACCCTGACGTCAGGGTTTAAATCGATAATATACAGAGGTGAGTATGAAAAAAGTGGTTCTGATGGCGCTGGCTCTCGGCCTTTCACTGCCCGCGATGGCGAGTGAAAAAGTGATTGATATGTACAAATCTGAAAACTGTGGCTGTTGTTCCCTGTGGGGCAAAGCGATGGAAAAAGACGGGTTTGAAGTACGAACTCACGTCATGAATGATCAGGCGCTGTCAGCCCTGAAAGAAAAGCATGCTATTCCTGCAGGACTGCGAAGTTGTCATACCGCGGTTGCCGGTAATTTGATCATTGAAGGCCATGTGCCTGCGACAACGATACATAAGGCAATGCAGTCTGGTTCAGGTATATACGGTCTCGCCACCCCCGGTATGCCAGCAGGAAGTCCTGGAATGGAGATGGGAGCCCGAAAAGAGGCTTACGATGTTATCGCATTCTCACCGGATGGAAGTAAAAAAGTCTTCCAGCGAATCGAATAGTCAGCGGAACGGCTGATAACGGGACGCCGGTAGCAGGCACTCCTGTGCCGGCGATATTCGTGGTAATCGCATCCATGACATACCCTGAAGACAGAAGATGCTTCGGTATGCATAAGGAGAGTTACTGTGAAAAATGACAATGCAGTGCAACACAACAACCAGACTGCTTCTGAGCAGACATTATCCCCGGACGAGGGCCACGTATTGCATAAGGTGAGAGATCCCGTGTGCGGGATGGCCATCCTGCCCGACAGGGCGCACAGCAGCATTCGATACCAGGACCATCAACTTTATTTCTGCTCCGCCAGCTGTGAGAGTAAATTTAAAGCCCATCCCGATCGTAATCTTACCGAAGATGCCAGTGAACATTCCCATCACCATCACCACGATCATCACGAAGTCAGCCCTGATCAGATAAAACAGCCTCACCACCAGGCGGAAAAAGAGAATTCTGAAGGTGTGTGGACATGTCCGATGCACCCGGAGATACGCCGCAGTGGTCCCGGAAGCTGTCCTGTCTGTGGAATGGCACTGGAGCCGCTCGTAGCTACGGCATCCACGGGGCCGAGTGATGAACTTCACGACATGACAAGACGCTTCTGGCTGGGGTTGTTGCTGGCGTTTCCGGTTCTGGTACTCGAAATGGGATCTCATCTGTTTCCCGAGTTGAGGAATACAGTACCGCCACAGTACAACACATGGCTGCAGCTGCTTCTGGCCTCCCCTGTCGTGTTGTGGTGTGGCTGGCCATTCTTCGCCCGGGCCGGAATGTCGTTACGTAACCGCTCCCTGAATATGTTTACCCTTGTTGCAATGGGGACCGGCGTAGCCTGGGTTTACAGCGTCATTGCAACCGTCTTCCCCTCCTGGTTTCCTGCATCGTTCAGAAACATGGATGGCCTGGTGGCCGTTTATTTTGAAGCCGCAGCAGTTATTACGGTGCTTGTTCTGCTGGGACAGGTTCTTGAGCTGCGGGCACGGGAACAAACCTCAGGCGCCATTACTGCGCTTCTGAACCTTGCCCCCAAAACCGCCAGACGGCTGGATCATGACGGTCATGAAACGGATATTAATGCGGAAGATGTCCTGCCTGGCGATAAGCTCCGCATCAGACCTGGAGAGAGTATTCCGGTCGACGGTATCGTGATCGAAGGCAAAACAACCGTTGATGAATCGATGGTGACCGGGGAATCTATGCCGGTTACCAAAACGGAGGGTGACCCTGTCATCGGGGGGACCATTAATCAGACAGGGAGTCTCATCATCCGTGCAGAGAAAGTCGGTGATGAAACAATGCTCTCACGAATTGTTCAGATGGTCGCTGATGCACAGCGTTCGCGTGCCCCCATCCAGAGAATGGCTGACAGCGTTTCAGGCTGGTTTGTTCCTCTGGTGATACTTATCGCGGTTGTTGCTTTCGTGATCTGGTCTGTCTGGGGGCCCGAGCCCAGGATGGCGCACGGTCTCATTGCGGCTGTGTCGGTCCTGATTATTGCCTGTCCCTGCGCGCTGGGGCTGGCCACGCCGATGTCGATAATGGTGGGGGTGGGCAAAGGAGCCCAGGCCGGGGTGTTAATCAGGAATGCCGAAGCCCTTGAGCGTCTTGAAAAAGTGGACACGCTGGTTGTCGACAAAACAGGCACGCTCACGGAAGGTTCGCCTACGGTGACAGGGATTATCAGTCTCAATCCGGGTGGGGAAACATCTCTTTTGCGTGTAACAGCCGCAGTGGAAAAAGGCTCGCAGCATCCGCTGGGTATGGCAGTAGTTAAAGCAGCACAGGAAAAGGGGATCGCAATACCCGCAGTCACTCATTTCGATGCACCGTCGGGTAAAGGTGTCTCAGGCGATGTCGAAGGTCAACGGGTTGTTATTGGTAATGAACTGGCTATGCAGGAAAACAGTATAGTTATTGATAATCAAAAGGCCGTTGCGGATACGTTGCGGATGGAAGGCGCTACCGTTATCTATGTGGCCACAGACGGGGACCTTGCAGGCCTGATAGCTATCTCGGATCCCGTGAAAACAACCACGCCGGATGCGCTTAAAGCTTTGCGTCAGGCGGGGATCCGCATCGTTATGCTCACCGGGGATAACCAGCTTACTGCTGAAGCAGTCGCACGGAAACTGGGAATAGATGAGGTTGAAGCCGGAATTCTGCCGGATGGCAAAAAAGCAGTGATAACCCGACTGAAAGAGTCTGGCCATGTGGTTGCGATGGCCGGAGACGGTGTGAATGATGCCCCGGCGCTGGCAGCGGCTGACGTGGGTATAGCCATGGGAACGGGTACAGATGTGGCAATTGAAAGTGCCGGAGTCACCCTTCTCAAAGGCGACTTGATGATACTGAACAGGGCCCGTCATCTGTCAGAGATCACCATGAAAAATATCCGTCAGAATCTGTTTTTTGCATTTATCTACAACGCACTTGGCGTGCCTGTGGCTGCAGGTCTGCTTTATCCTGTGTATGGAATACTGCTGTCGCCAGTTATTGCGGCGGCGGCCATGGCTCTTTCCTCCGTCAGCGTCATTGTGAATGCGTTGCGTCTGAAAAGTGTCAGGCTCGGGAAATAACACTGAGTGAAGGGTCAGTTACGAACAGAAGGAGTCCAGTATGAAAAGTACCACCTATGCGCTTATTGCTGTCGCCGCGATCGCGGCATTTGCCCTCCTGCGCGAACACTGGTCACATGTGGCAGGTTACTGGCCATATCTGTTATTGCTGGTCTGCCCGCTAATGCATCTTTTCCACGGCCACGGAGGGCATGGAGATCATCAACATCACGGAAGTGAAAACGATAAAAAAAATTAATCCGGCAGACGGGGCCGCGTCGCGGTCCCGTTATCAGTCCAGGTATCGTTCGTAGTCTCTGGCATGCGCAAAGGCATGCTGTTCGAGTTTGTTATCAGCGGGTGCCGCTGCCCGGAACGCCAGAGAGTTAACAGGGTTGTTATTGATGACCAGCTCGTAATGCAGATGAGGACCGGATGAACGTCCGCTGTTACCGGATAACGCAATAGCACCTCCCCGTGTAACCCTGGCCCCTTTAGTAACGAGTATTTTATTGAGGTGGAGATAGCGAGTTTTAACACCGGCTTTTCCCGTTACTTCAACAAAATATCCCATGGTACTGTTGTATTCGGCCCGGGTGATTTTTCCGTCGATGACGCTGACTATTTTCGTGTTCATGGGCATGGAATAATCAATGCCATTATGGGGACTCACTTTTCCCGATACCGGGTTAAGTCTTGCAGGATTGAAAGGCGAACTGAGTCTTGCTGTGGCCGGTAACGGATAATCGAGACTGCCTTTCCCGGAAGTATCGGAAAGGTTATAGAACTTTTTATCTGATATACGATACGCCGTGTAATTAAATGAACCGGACGTAAATTTATAGGCCACGACACGTGATTTTCCCGCTTTCTTTTGCAGTACGAGTTTTAATGATTCATTTTTTTTCAAATGCCGCAGATTAAACCGGGAAGGCAAGGAGCGCTGAAGAGTAGCGATCTCGTTCGATTCCAGCCCCGAGCGGGTGGCTGAAAGGTAGGCATTTTCTTTTACGACATCGGTAGAATACATTTACTGGAATTCGCCGTTAGCATGAACACTGCGGCGTATGCTAGGGGTTTTCAGGAGGCGTGTCATCTGTCAGTTAATCGGGAGCACCGTTGATGGTCGTCATTTTTGTAACATATCTTGTTTCCCGTTTGCTCCTGAAGCTCTGGGAACTGTATGACCAGCCCGACGGTGATGATTAACGGGACTGAAACAGGTTACGGCAGAGCAATATGGGGCTCATGTCCTGCTACGTAACCCGTCAGTAAAGCCCTGCTGCGCACCTGACGCTAAGCACTGATGAATCCCCTAATGATTTTGGTAAAAATCATTAAGTTAAGGTGGATACACATCTTGTCATATGATCAAATGGTTTCGCGAAAAATCAATAATCAGACAACAAGATGTGCG
>NZ_JBMKIA010000042.1:19071-22198 GCF_049238215.1 Enterobacter cloacae complex sp. IR5441 | reverse complement strand
ACCTGGAGATGATTCAAAAGGGTATGTCGTCGTCGAAGTCCATTGGTGGTTCGCTTGGTTGATGTTGTGGTGCCGGTGAGCGTTGTTGCCGTTGGTGTTGTGGATGCGATGATGCCTGTTGACGGGGGTTATCATTTCCTGGCGTGCCGCGTGGTGGGAGATCGATATCCCGTACCAGGATTGTCGGTGTCTGCACCTGCGAACCGTCCTGCTTAGTCCACTCCTCAATTACAAACTCGCCAGTAACAGCAACCTTTGCTCCCTTAACAATCGCGCCAGAGAGCTTCTCGGCCATTGCCCCGAACATCTTGCAATTCAGCCATGATGTCTTCTCATTCTCGCCAAACCCAGATTTTGCCGGGAGTGAAAACGAGGCGATGTGTTTCCCGTTTGGCGTGACGCGCAGTACCGCGTCTCTACCGACATTTCCTGACACTGTGATTGTGTTAATAGCCATTTAAGCCGCCTGTTTAAGTTCTTTTAGTCGAATGCCGGTGACGTCTTTGCATTTAGCCTGGTGATCAGCAAAACCATTCAGAAGTGACCATGTTGTCGCGTATTGCGCCTGCAATTTTCTGCTGTCGTTTTCAGTACTGGCGTACTGAGTAAATTCAGCGAGAATTTGATCGGCATCTGCCGGTTGCACCTGATGGGTTTCGGCATCCGCGTCGATTGCAGTTTCCTCAGTTGGGATGCAAAACGCCTGAAACGCCGCGTATTTGTATGCTATCGACATGGCCTTGTTTGTGGCCTTGTCGCCGCTATCCATCGCTTCACCATAGGTGGTGACGGTGTGGATGCTGCCGTCCTCGGTGCTGACGAAATCGAAGTCACCACGAACCGTGATGTAGAACAGCGCACCGCCATTTTTGCTGGTTCGCTCGACGCTGGTGCGTTCGGTGTAGCGGGGTAGGATCAGGAGTTTGTTTTTTACCAACTCCGGGGCTAGCGCGTTGTAAATGTCGTCGATACCACGAAACGCGTAATTGACCTGACTCCCTTGCTTCCTTTCTTTGCTGATACCCTTCTCAGCCAGCGCTGAAGCAACGCCGCTAATGGCGGCGTATACTTTTTTATCTGTCATGTGTAGTTCCCCGCAAATTCATCCCAACTAATGATCGGGTTCTGCCGCTCGGCGGCAAGGTTGACTGGCTCGTTGTCGTTCTCCGGCTTTTCCGGTATCACGTCGTGCATAAGGCGCAGGAATGACTCTTCATCCCACCGTTCTGCGGCCGTCATGCTGCACGCTCCTGATGAGTGATGACGTAACCCTGTTCAGCCAACCATTCGATGACTTCTGCACCATCGAGCTGGGGTAGTACGTCACGGGTTTTAACGGTTCCGGCTAGGACAACGCCCTCCATCTCAACTTTGATGGTGTTGTGGGGGCCGACGGATGTGCGCATGTCTACGCACTCGCATGTAATATTCATGATTCACCTCAGTAATGAATTTGCGCGCAGGGGATCAGTTCATCTTTCAGAGCGGTAAGCACTTCGATAGCCTGTTCGCGGGTTAAGCTGGTGTTGCTGGTGAGCGCGTTAACGATGTTGGTGCCGACCGTCTTGCGGTGCTTCACGTCAGCTTCACGTTTTGCCTGTTCGTCGGCGATGCGCTTCTCTTCGGCCAGACGTTTCTCTTCTGCCTGTTTTGCCTTGAGGCGCTCAGCTTCCACTGCCGCGGCTTTTTCGCGTTCTGCCCGGGCTTCTGCTTCCTGCTTCTCGCGTGCCGCGCGCTGTTCCGCTTCAATGCGCTGGCGCTCCGCCAGTTCAGCGCGGGCTTTCTCTTCGGCTTCACGGCGCGCTGCGGCTTCAATCTCCGCTTTGTGCTTCGCTTCGGCATCGCGGCAGGCCTGTTCTGCCGCTTCGCGCTTAATGCGTTCTTCGTGCTCACGCTGTTCCTGTTCCGCAAGGCGGCGCTGCTCTTCCCGGTCACGGTCAAACTTGTCATTCATCAGCAGAGCCATTTCGTGGTCTGCTTCGATCTGCGCGGCGCGCTGGTCATCGAACATCTTGTTCATCACCAATGCTTCTTCGTGCATAGCGTTCCAGGCTTCTTCCACCCGGATTCGTTCCTGCTCAGCTTCCCATTCGGTTAGAGGACGGCGCACTTCATCCTTAAGCGCGTCCAGCCGCTCACGCACAATGCGGCGGCTTTCGTCGATCTGCTTAGGCAGGGCTTTAAGCTCAGCAACCAGATCCTTACCGGCGTTGTCGATGTAAGTTTTGGAACGGGCAACCTTATGCGCCATGGATGCGATAGCGTCGCGGCCTTTGCGGGTCGACACATCCGGCACCAGGCTGCGAACTTCTTTCTCGATCGCCTCAATAATCGGGTCGAGCTGCTCTTTGGTGGTGAATACCGCCATTGCGTTCTGTTTCTCAATGACGACTAAATCCGTTACTTCGCTCATGGTTTCTCCTGAAATTTGGATGTGCAGATCCCGCCCGCAGAAGCCAGGCCGATCGTTTGAATAGGGTGGTTAGTGCTGGATAGGGTTGCCGTGACCGTCCAGAAGGACGTCAATCACGCAGTCACTGAGGCGGATAATTTCTGCATCGGTGTGCAGGTACACCCATTTGCGCTCCTGAATGACTGCTGATACGCGATAGGTGCGGCCTTCATGCATTGCCATCATGCCAGGCGTGACGCACTGGCGAATGAGCGGGGTGGTTCCGTAGTGGTTGATCATACCTTCACCTCAACCTGTTTCAGGAGGCCAGCGATATGCATCTGCCAGCGGTTCAGCACCAGTTTTTCCCGCGGTGCCGATACCGACGTCAGCTGCCACTCGTTATCGTTGAGCTTTTTGGCTGTGTACTGCTTGCCGTTGTGGGTGACTGTCATGGCGCCTCCCGGGCGCGGAGCATCTCGTCGGCCATTTCGTATGCCCAACCAGGAATAGCTCCCTGCGGCTCATGCGCTGCTATCATTGCCTGCATAGCCTTGGCTGCGAAGTAATCGCGCAGCGTCATGCCAGATTCGCTTTGCCAGTCTGAGTTGCAACCAACATTTCCTAATTCTGGGAAGGCTGGACCTCCAGTTTTATTGCTCATAAATCCTCTTGGCCTTATCGCGGCGAACGGAACGGTTAATACAAGACTTCAACGCATTTATTCAGTGTTTC
>NZ_JBMKIA010000042.1:0-19061 GCF_049238215.1 Enterobacter cloacae complex sp. IR5441 | reverse complement strand
ATGACTGCTGATACGCGATAGGTGCGGCCTTCATGCATTGCCATCATGCCAGGCGTGACGCACTGGCGAATGAGCGGGGTGGTTCCGTAGTGGTTGATCATACCTTCACCTCAACCTGTTCCAGGAGGCCAGCGATATGCATATGCCAGCGGTTCAGCACCAGTTTTTCCCGCGGTGCCGACACCGACGTCAGCTGCCACTCGTTATCGTTGAGCTTTTTGGCGGTGTACTGCTTGCCGTTATGGGTGACTGTCATGATGCCTCCCGAGCGCGGAGCATTGCGTCGGCAATGTGATACGCATCTTCGGCTAATTCTTTGTATTGTGGTGATTCCGGGCCGCCACCAAACGAATGGCCGTCCCATCTGCGCACAATGGATGCCATAGCCTTAGCCGCGAAGTAGTCACGCATGGTTATTCCACGACCACCAAAATCATCGCTGTCCCATGAGTTAATTTCAGGAGTACATACTCCTGATTGTGGAAACGCAGGGCCTCCAGTTTTATTGCTCATAAATCCTCTTGGCCTTATCGCGGCGAACGGAACGGTTAATACAAGACTTCTGCGCTAATGGGCGGTGGATGGCCGCCGGTTGTCATAAATGGGCAGACTCGAAAATCTGCCTATGTATGGCCGATAAAAAACCCGCCGGAGCGGGTCATTCGCACTTTGCATGTCTGACTGGTTTTAATTTCCACTCAATGGCCTTAAGCTCAATTTCCTTCCTGATTTCCTGATGCGTTTTTACGGAGCCATCCGGGTTTTTATTGAATGGATTTAGCGTTTGATAAAACTTTTCCCGTCTTTTGCATGCTTTACCGCATACATCACACTTTCCGGATTTCTCAGCAAAAGTTGAGACCTCATCGAACCGCGTTGTTGTAATTCCACCCCATCCCATCGTCTTACCCTCTGTCGTTACCCGCTGATGCGGGAGAAATGCTTTGGTGATTGGATGGCCGGCGCTGATCTCCGGCTTACTGGTTAGAGCGCCCGCACTACCAGTGACTCTGTCTTGAGGCGCAGATTGGTTACTGCTTGCCATGAGCGCTGTGAATACATCGGTCGAGCATCAGTCTGCTCATTCATCCAATCCCAAAACATTCCCTGTTTTGGTCAGCGTCAACTCCCTGCCAGTGTTGCCCGTTCTCACGCCGTTCTCGCTCTCGCGCGGGGATACTCTCTCACCGACCGGATCGCACCCGGTGATACAGCACGTTTCTCGTGTAAGGGTCTAAACAGGTCATTGACGCTGTAAATCTGCATGTTGTTAAAAAGCAGGCGACTTGCTGTCCGCCGCTGGCTAACTTCGCTCAGCTGTCGATGTTTCGTTTCGATGGGTGGATAATCACATATTGTGTTTTATTGGTCAACACGAATTGTGATTAATGATGACAACAAAGCGTGTTGTTGCTGATTTGAAAGGGAATTTATTTTTTTAAATACCAGTGCTACGCTTAAAAAAACAGCAGGAGGGATGTGCATGGTTCTGGATGAAGAGCGTATAAGCATGAAAATTCAGGCGATGGGGCGGGCGGTGATGGAATTGTCACTGGCTGATTTACCCATGACCCAGCAAAACATCATCGACAAGCTGAAGCAGTACCGGAAGGAAACAGGAAACGTGATAGGGAAGGGAGCTAACAGGGATGCTGCGGAGTTGGTGAGGAAGGGGCAATAAAAAAGCCCGCACGGGCGGGCAGGTAGTGTTGCGATAGTTATTGTTATCAGCTTCAGGCTGGATAGTTATCGGCAGAATGGGGGATAGCTTTATGGGTGGGCAATAAAAAACCCGGCGCGGTGGCCGGGTTAGTTTAGGCGACGAGTGATTCTATCCAGGTGTCCCTGCTGTGGAAAGGGAGCACTAAAGCTGTGTCATTGAAAAGCAATGATAACTGCTGTAATTCAGGTGTTAAGCCATCACTATCAACAATCACAAATCTATTGCTTATGGCTGGGACTGCCTGGCTTAAATCCACTATTTTCCCCACAGTTGAGTGAGCAGTATTCCAGCCTTTACTGCTGGATAAGCTGACTGTAAACCCTCGCTTTGGAGCTACAAGTGGAGACTCATTTCTTAAGGTTAATGGAACGGTGATGTTATGCCCGCTAATGCCCCGCACCTTCTCTTTTAGTGCCAACCTTGTACCAAGTCCTACGGATTTTAGATAACTAATCACGCATTTTTCAAACTTATCATCTTTAACTTCCGCATACCAATCAGCGGTTTGAGCAGATGCCAGCAGTCCACCTCTTATGACGCTAGCCGTAACCTGCCCAACAGAAAGCTCATCGGCCCAGGCGGATATTTCGCCAGAATCATTCAGAGTGATGCCCTGCGATGCGAGAGATGACCTTATCAAGTCAATTTTCTTTTTCGTCAGGTGGATGCCTCTAGCCTCAATGTTCATTAACGTGTCGCAGTAATCGGTGATCCTATACTGACCACTCATTTCCTGAACAAATACGCTTATATGCTCACTATCGTCATAGTAAGTAAATGGGCTAACAACGCGCAGCAACGTGTCGCTCATTGGGTGGCATTCAAACCCGAGCTTAGATATTACTGTTGAACACGTTACATTTCCCATGATAGCTGACCTGATTTGTCTTGATTTGGTAAAGGCGGTTGGCCTTCATAAGTGATATTAAGCGCCCGACAGAAATAATTCCAGTAGCCCAAAAAGTCATCCGGGCTGATGTCGGTATCGAGTTTTAGTGCTATCTCCTCACCGGCCGCTTCGAAGTACATGTGATAGTGCGGGCCGCGAGCAACCTCAACAAAGTCCGGATGATTAATTATAGATCTATTGCGGTGAGGCTTGTTATCAGCTGGGTATGGGTCGAGAGCATAAATTCGCTTATCATGAAAAAACATGACAAAAGAAAGCTTCACGATATCAACACCTTCAACGATAGGTGCGCGCCAATGCAGCATGAATCTTACGCCAGTTATTGGATTGCCATTATCATCAAAAGCCTTGAGATCCAGCTTAAACCAGATCGGAGTGCGGCCCTCGCTACCATTCCAAGTAACACCATTAAAGGTTACTTTTTTGGGACGAGAAATGGCCTGATCAACCTCTTTCTGAGTAGGCTTAAAGTCACCTTTTTTAGCCACTGATTGATATCATCCTGAATATTATTGTCATGTGAGCGCTTATAGACGCTCAATATCTACTCACCAACCATGCGCTGACCAGAACATCTTTCCGCTCACACCAGCCGCATCTTCGTCTCTACTGCAACACCGATAATTCGACAGTTACCATTCACCGCTACCAATGGCCACTGTGGATTTAAACCCTTCAGGTACTTCTGCGCACCGTCGATCACTAACTTCTTAAATGTTGCCTCGTTCGAATCGGATAGCTTTGCTATTACCAGACTGCCGTTGATTGCCTCGCGCCCAGTATCGAAGAGGACAAAGGTTCCTTCTGGGATGCTAAGACCCGCCGGTGCTGTCATTGAGTCACCATCAACCTGCAGCCAGAACGCCTCCCCCTGAATGTGAGCATCTGATTCAAGCCAAAGGTCGATATCTTTAAGGGTGTACGGCTCAACAGCTTCGCACCATGCTCCTGCCTGCACCTTGCTTATAACTGGGTATTTATCACCTGGCTTGTAAGGGCCTTTGTAGTCATCGCCAAAAAGCAGCTCGGCAGGCGCAACCCCCAGCGCCTTAGCTATTACAGTTGCATCATCAACGCTAACGCTCCTGGTGCCTGATTCGTAATTCCCTATGCGTGACTGCGAGGCCCACCCGCAAAGCTCAGCGAGAGCCTTTTGTGACAGCCCTTTATCTTCGCGAAGTCGCTTAATGCGGCCCGCTATATCTTCGATTCTATTCATTCTCATTTTGTATCACGCGCCGTGTTAAAAAGCTTTACACGAATTGTGTTGATTAATAATCACGAATTGTGTTTAATGATGCTGAGTGACCATTCTTGAAAGGATCAGCATGAACAATATCGCCAACGAACGTAAGAAGCTTGGCATCACTCAATCAGAGTTAGCAGGTTCGTGCGGCTGGAACCAGTCCCGCCTTGCTAACTATGAAGCTGGCATACGAGCACCAGACCTGGATTCGTGCCGCCGCCTGGTTGACGCGATGAATAAGCTGGGGAGCAATACATCTCTCGATGCGTTGTTCCCACCAAAAAATAATGCCGCCTGATTGGCGGCCCTAACCACGAAAGGGAAAGCAATGCATTCACTTGCGTATCAACAGAGTACCGGAATTGAACAACGTCCGTTGATTTCGATTTATCAAAGTGTTCCGCGTAATAACCGTAAGCTAACTCGAATACGGGAGGCAGTTAAGGCCTGGCAAAAAGCTACGCCGGGCCAGTCTCAGGTTCACATTTCTCAGCTGGTTGCGAAAGAGTGGCTGGCGCGCGGCGGGAAGGGGTTGTTACTGGCAGGTTCTGAACACAACACGAAGCAGAACTTCTTCCGGATGATTAACGATCCGGGCCCGAAGAACGACAAGGGGTTGGCGCTGCTGATTCCAGTCATTGTCGATGTGATGACGCGGGATAACGAGCAGATCGCGCGCCGGTTCGGCTTGGTGAACGGCAAAACGAAAGAGGAGTTGATTGCTGATGCCATGAAGGAGTGCGCTGAAGCAAAGCAGGCTGTTCTTCTCGGCGTTCCAGAGCATCAGAAGCTGAAAGAGGTAAGCGAGGGTATAGCGTCGCTGTTCCGCCTCATGCCGGAGCAGGTAGGCCCGCTGATGACGATGGTCACGTCGATGCTGGGGGTTATGTGATGGGAAGTTTCAAAAATGGCGAAAGCCAGTCTGCGCGAACAGAACTGGCCTTCAGATGCAAATCGTGTGCACTCATTGCAGGAGGAATAATGGCAAAAAATCCACGCTATTACCATACCGCTGTACATAAAAACATAACCCGCGACCGCTTCATCCGCTCGGTTAACCCGATTGTGGCAGAGAAGATGCGCGCCATCCTGGAAGAACTGAAACGTAAGGAGAGTGGCCGTGGGTAACGTATCCAATTTAGCCGAAGCCAGAGAGGCCAGAAGGCTCCAGAAACCGCGCACGAATGACGGTAAGGGGTTTGCCTTGCTGCACCGTAAAATTATGGATGTGCCGTTCTACAAGAACGCAGAGGCGGCTCATTTATGGGTTCACCTGCTCCTGCGCGCTAATCACGAACAGACACTGGTATCTACAGATGTCGGCGATGTGATCTGCGAACGTGGAGAGTTCATCACCGGGCGAAACACACTGGCAATGGAAACGGGTTTGACCGCTGATCGCGTTAAATCACTTCTCCGTAAATTCCAGAATCTGGGCATGATCACCACCAAATCGAACAACCGTTTTACTGTTCTAAAAGTGGTCAAATATGACGAATATCAGTCAAATTTTTGTCCAGCCGATGTCCAGCCGGTGTCCAGCGCAAACGCAGTTATATCAATGCCTGTGGAGGTGGAGTGTCCAGCCGATGTCCAGCTAGTGTCCACAGATAACAATATATTAAATAACTTACTACCTAACGGTAGTAAGTATGTCGCAAATGACCAGAAACCCGCTGAAGAGAAAAAGTCCCGTTTGTCATGCGATGAAGTATGGCAATGCCTGAAAGACGAACTGCCTGAAGCCCGGGGATGGAGATGCCTCACTGATGAGCGACGCAATCTGATCCGCACCTTCTGGGGTAAGGCTAACAAGATTGCCCGCAACCTGGACGGCAAGCCGATGGATATGGACGGTTTCAGAAGCTATCTGCGCTACATCGCTCAGAACTGCCGCTGGATGCTTGAAGACCGACCAGACCAGAAATCCGGGAAGACCTGGCGCCGCATGAAATTCGATAAGTTCCTGACCGAAAAGCTCTACATCGAAGTGCGCGAGGGGGATCGTGATGACCGCTGAATTCATGGCTGTACCGCAAAACCTCGAAGCAGAGCAGAGCGTTATCGGTGGCCTGCTGCTGGATGATGACAACAGCGAGCGAGTCCAGAAGGTTCTGGCGATGCTCAAGCCTGAGTCGTTCTACAGCCGACCTCACCAGCTGATCTTTGCCGAGATGCGCCAGATGTTCCGCGACAACAAGCCAGTCGATGGTCTGACATTGTTCGACGCGCTTGAAGGCAAAGGGCTAGCGGAGCAGGTAGGTGGCTTTGCTTACCTGGCGGAGATAGCCAAGAACACTCCCAGCGCTGCAAACATCGTTGCTTACGCAGCATCAGTCCGGGAAGCCGCAATGGAGCGCTACGGTATCAACCGTCTGACCGAAGCTACTGAGCTGCTGTATTCCCGTAACGGCATGAGCGCCACGCAGAAGTACGAGGCCATTCAGGGTATTTTCACCCAGCTCGCAGACCATTCAAAAACCGGAAGTCGCCGTGGGTTGCGGTCGTTCGGCGAGGTTATGGATGACTGGGTAGCAGATCTGGAGAAACGCTTTGACCCTTCAGGCGAACAGCGCGGCATGAGTACCGGTATCCCGTCACTCGATCGGCTGCTGGCGCCGAAAGGCCTGGTTAAAGGCTCTCTGTTCGTGATTGGCGCAAGGCCAAAAATGGGCAAGACAACCCTTTACGGGCAGATGGCGATCAACTGCGCGGTTCGGGAGAAAAAGCCAGCACTGATGTTCAGCCTCGAAATGCCAGGCGACCAGATCCTCGAAAAACTGGTTGGACAGAAGTCCGGCATTAACCCGAGCATTTTTTACATGCCCGCCACGGATGACGCCGATGACCAGTACCAGGGCGATTACGACGGCGACTTTAAGAAGGCGATCGCCACAGCCGGGCGGCTGAGTGAAATCGACATGCTGTACATCGACGACACTCCCGGCCTGTCACTTGCGCATATCGTTACCGAATGCCGTCGAATTAAGCGCGAGAAACGCTGCGTAGGCATGATTCTGGTTGACTACTTGACGCTGATGACCGCCGAAAAAGCAGACCGTAATGACCTGGCCTACGGGATGATCACCAAAGGTCTGAAGAACCTCGCCAAAGAGCTTGGCTGCGTCGTCGTGCTGCTGACCCAGCTCAACCGCGAACTGGAGAAGCGAGTGAATAAACGCCCGTTACCGAGCGATTCCCGCGACACAGGACAGATTGAGCAGGACTGCGACTACTGGGTTGGCATCCACCGGGAAGGTGCTTTCGATGACAGCGTGCCGCCTGGAGAAACCGAGTTAATCCTGCGACTCAACCGCCACGGCAGTACCGGAACGGTTTATTGCAATCAGATCAACGGGGCAATTTACGACACAGACCAGCAGGCCGCCGCCGCAGAACGCCGCGGGCGTGAGCAGCAGCCGAAAAAGAAAGGGGGGTACTGATGACCATAACAATTCGTGGGCAGATTCTTGCAGCCCTGCGTAATAACCCGGGCCTGAATAGTGCTCGCATTGCCACCATGATCGGCATGACCACCAAAAAGATTTCCGGCCCGTTAAGTACGTTGTTTGCAGACGGCCTGATCGAGTTCGAAGGCAAGCACGGCCAGCGGCTGTATCGGCTGACTGATTACGGCATGAAATACGCACCTGAAACCATCCCAGCCATGCCGAAGGGTAATTCGAAGCTGGTGCAGCGCACAGAGACAAACGTGATCTGCCAGGAGTGCCGCAACAGCGCGGCTATGAAGCGAGTATTGATGGTTTGGGGGAGGGTAGGGGTATGAAACAGAAATTTATCGAGTGGTTTACCAAGAACAACAACGGCTGCTCGCCAGCGATGGAAGACGACAGAAGCTTTGTGCGCGAGAAGACGCAGCACATGTTCGAAGCCTACCAGGCTGGCGTGGCAGAAGGTGAAGCCAGATGCGCGACGCTGGCTGGCTTATTTGGCGATGTGAAAGAGATTTTTGGTTTTAAGTATCGCTATTTCATCACCTCAAAGGGGCTCATTTTCTCATTGGCCTCTGGCGAACTAAAACAGTTAAACCCAACCATGCGCGGCAAGAACAGAAATCAGTATTTATTCGTTAGGCTGGAGCTTGAAGGAAAACTAAAAGGCGTGAACATCCACCGATTAGTTGCTGAAAACTTTCTCGGACCTAAGCCTTCTGGTGAGCACGTAATTAACCATAAAGACGGGAATAAACATAACAATGATGTTTCAAACCTGGAGTGGACGACGGTGGCTGGCAACACTCAGCACGCATATAGAACAGGTTTGGCCGGGGGAAGAAAACACGGGTCTTATAAAGGCCCAGTTTGCGCTGAGAACGAGGAAGGTTTTGGGTATGTGTTCTTTGACAGCAAACAGGCTATCGATGCTGGATTTAACCCAAACTCAATCAGGGACGCTGTAGTTAAGCCATGGAAGAAAGTATTCGGATTCTATTTTAGCCGCATCAATACCGAAGTTCAGCTTCGCAAAGGAGTGCAGTCATGAAACTGAAAATGCACACTCCTGACGGATCGGTGATTGTCGAAAGTAACCTGGTAACGCAGTTCTACCCTGATTTTGATAGCGGCGGCGAACTGACCACCATCGAAACGGTATCGGCCACAGGAGAAACTTTCTCGGTGAAAGTAAAGCACTCGTTTATGCAGGTTACTGGCGCGCTGGCTACCGCCTGGAGCGTTGACGAGAAGAAAGCAGAAGGAGCCGCCCAATGAGCAACATCGACAAACAGGCTGTGCAAGCTGTAGCCGATTTGAAAGCTGGTTACACCCTCGGTCACGCTGATGTGGCAATCCTGAACGAGCTGGCGCGTATCGCGCTGGCATCGCTCGAAGCGGAGCCTGTGGCTTTACGTGATGAGCGCTCAGGAAGTGGTGGCATCAGCAAGCAGCCTGGATTTAACGGTTTGCCGCATGGCACGCCGCTATATACATCCCAGCCAGCGTCCATCAACGCCGAACCCGTAGCCTGGCTGTGGTCACACAGGAAACATCCGAGCGAAGTCACGCTCGTTCGGCCTGAGGATGACGATAAAGCAGAGGCGGCTCAATGGTCAGGATGGAGTTACAAGGCGCTATACACCGACCCGCCAGAGCCGGTAGCGCCGGAGAAGAGAACGCCACGCGACATGGAGCTATTACTCGAAGAAACGGGGGCTGAAGTGTCTGACCATGATTTAGAGCGAGTCCTGACGCTAATGTCTACGGCTTGGAATGAATGCCGCGCCGCTATGCTTCAGGGTGCCGAACCTGTAACGACGGCTTACAAGTTGCCAGATGATTTCGACTTCGACCGCTTCAACGATGTCGTGTGGCTGGAGGCTGTGGCAAGCAATCCACACATGCATTCACTGACTACATCGACCATCGCCATGGTGGCTTTGGAACTCAATAAGCGCCTTAATGTGGCAAACTCTCCGGTGATTCCTGATGGTTGGGTGATGGTTCCGGTTGAGCCAACCATGGAAATGCTGGACGAGTTCGACTCGATTATTGACCACGGAGCGGAAGACTCTAAGGAAGCATGGAGCAGACTTATCGCAGCAGCACCGCAGCAGGAGGTGAAGTGATGGAAATCATCCAGGGTACATGCAGCTGCGGCGAGCCAATCAGCATCGAGTTAAACGCCGATCCGAAGTCATGCGGACGCACCGACAGGAAGAGGCCGTTTTATCCGGATGAGAATGTAGAGCCCGAGGTGATAGGTCAGTTTATTTATTCGCAGGATGGTGTAACGGTTTTTCGGTGCAGGAAGTGCTCCGGTTGGATTGCTGACACCGTTCCTGAAGCTGCGCTAAAGGTGCCGGATGCCTAACCCATCCGACGCATAAGAAACAGGCCTTTTCGGAGGCCTTTCTCTTGCGTTGATTTTGTTGAATCAACCGTCCATACTATCTGTACTGACGGCCTGAACACCCGTCAGTGACTTCTGCGCATTTAAGGGGACTTAAATGCGACCACAATCTGAACTCCTCACCTTTTCACAGATGCAGAAATGCACCTGCGATTTTCTGCATTCTGCGTTACCTCTCGGAGGTGGCGCATGAGTATCAAATTCTACCTGCGTGATGAGCAGGTTCGCCGCAACCTCATCGACTACATCAACAAGCAGGCTGTAAACGCAGATTTCCCGATCGTGGTGAGTTTTTCCGACCCTAAGCGCACTCTTCCTCAGAATTCACTGTTCCACGCGCTTTGCGGCGATCTGGTAAAGCATCGCATTCAATGGGCTGGCTCTGCGTGGTCGCTTCCGTCGTGGAAATCAATTTTGGTTTCCGGTCACTCCATTGCCACTGGAGGGCAGGGGAAGGTTATTGCCGGACTTGAGGGAGAATTGGTGGCCATTCGCGAAAGCACCTCATCGATGGGGATCAAACGGATGAACAGCCTGATTGAGTACACCCAGGCTTTCGCCGTCAGCCAGAACATCCAACTTCGCGATGTCCGTTATCGTGGCGATTACTTTGGGAGGCTTGCATGAATAACCCTCTCGCACGCGTCATCACAAACGAAATCTTCCGCGTTCCGGCGCGCCGCAAGCGTAAGCCCGCGATTAAGCCGTCCGATATCCCGACACTGAAGGGCTACACCGCCCGCCTGGTTGATCAGAAATGGCTGCGTCTCGCGGCGAGGAGAAAATCCGCATGAGCATGTATCAACGCATTAATGGCGCTGACTGGCGCAATATCTTCGTCGTGGGCGATCTGCATGGGTGCTACACGCTGCTGATGAGTGAGCTCGAAAAAGCTTCGTTCGACCCGGCGCGTGATTTGCTGATCTCGGTTGGAGACCTTGTTGACCGCGGCGCGGAAAACGTCGAGTGCCTGGAGCTGATTACTATGCCGTGGTTCCGGGCTGTGCGCGGAAACCATGAGCAGATGATGATTGATGGCCTTTCGGAGTTTGGAAACGTCGTTCACTGGTTGGCAAATGGTGGCGGATGGTTCTTCAATCTCGACTATGACAAAGAGGTGCTGGCTAAGGCTTTGGTCCACAAAACGGCTGATCTGCCACTCGTCATCGAACTGGTTACCGGCGATAAGAAGGTCGTCATATGCCACGCTGACTATCCGCACAACGAATACGCATTCGATAAGCCAGTACCAGAAGAAATGGTGATCTGGAACCGCGAGCGGGTTAGCGACGCTCAGGACGGCATTGTCTCGCCGATAGCCGGTGCTGATCTGTTTATCTTCGGCCACACCCCTGCGCGCCAGCCCCTGAAGTATGCCAACCAGATGTACATCGACACAGGAGCTGTGTTTTGCGGAAACCTCACGCTGATTCAGGTGCAAGGTGGTGACCATGAGTAAAACCTACCGCAGCAAGAAGTGGCTCGCCGCAGTCGGCCAGATTGAGCAATGCGTCCTTTGCGGAGCGTGGGGCGTACAGGTAGCACACCGCAATGAAGGTAAGGGAATTGGCATGAAGACAGACGACTGCGCCACCGCCGCTATCTGTGTCACCTGCCATTCAGAGATTGATAACGGGAAGGGGCTTAGCCGTGACGAGCGCCGCCAGTTAATGGATCGCGCCATCGTCCTGACCATTATCCAGATTGCCCGACGTGGCTTGGTGGTGCCTGCATGAAAATCTATGACATCACACCAATCGGCAAGCCTCGCATGACCCGCGCGGATAAGTGGAAGCAGCGCCCACCTGTAATGCGTTATCGCGCTTTTTGCGATGAAGTCCGCCTGCGCAAGATGACCATGCCTGAATCCGGATCACATGTGACATTCGTCCTACCAATGCCACCAAGCTGGAGTAAGAAGAAACGAGCGGAGTTCGCCGGGAAGCCCCACCGGGCCAAGCCAGACTGCGACAACATGCTGAAGGCCCTGATGGATGCGATTTATGAGGATGATGCTCACATCTGGGATTGCCGCATCACAAAGGTCTGGGGTGAGAAGGGGCAGATCATCATCGGGGAGTGCGCGCCGTGACCAGAGACGAGATAACCCGGTACCAGGCAGAAAGCGTTAAGCGCGCCAACCTGCCGCCAGTAGCAAAGCACAGCCAGACCAAAACCAACCAGCCACAGAAGGAAGCCGCATAATGAACCTCGAATCAATCGCTAAATACTTTGCGCCTAAATCACCGATGTTCAGTGACTCTCCTCGCGCAACCGCATCAGACAGCCTCACCGGCACTGACGTTATGGCGGCGCTTGGTCTTGCCGGCCATAAGTGCGGCTTTGGTTTCGATCTTTACCTGTCGAAAATCGGCATTAGCAGCCCAGATATAGCACTGGAGAGACTCTATGAGCAGGCACGTAAGTTATCAGGTAAATTCAGAGCACTGTCGGAACTCGATGAATCAGCTCGGTCATGCGTGCTTAAGGTTCTCTGCGCTTTTGCATACCAGGATTATTCAAGAAGTGCTGCCAGCACTCGAAAATGTGATTGCTGTGATGGTAGCGGATTTACAGAGGCACAAGTTTTTACCAACAAGGTCTCATACCCATGGGGGAAGCCGCCGTACTGGTCGAAAATGTCCCGGGCCGTTCGCCCAAGTGACTGGGAGAGCTGGACGCAGGCGCGTGAGGTGGTGCGGGTCAAATGCAAGCCGTGTAACGGAAAGGGCGTTATCAGCAATTCGTGTCGCTGCCATGGCAAAGGCAAGGTACTGGACAAAGCAGAAAGCGAACGCCAGGGCGTTCCGGTGATGAAAGCCTGTGACCGCTGCGGTGGAAGAGGTTACGCCAGACTGAAATTCTCAACGGTGATTGAGGGAATTAATACTGTTGCGGAGATAAAGAAAACGGCGGCCTATGAACAACTTCAGCCGCTCTTTGAGGAGCTGGTCGCCGAATGCCATAAGCAGGAGTCTATGGCTGATGCCATTCTCTCAAAAGTAACGAGATGAAAATAATTTCCCCTAATATTGAAAATATATAGGAAATAGGTATTGCATTTCGCGGAAAAACTGGATAGATTTATCTCTAACGCTGGGAATCCGTTCAGTCGTTCCGAAGCAAAAAAATTCAAGCCCGAGGTTAACGCCTTGGGCTTTTTCGTTTCAGGGTCAGAAGCACAGCGGTTGTGCGTTCGGCTGTTAACCGAATGGTCGAAGGTTCGAATCCAGCCAGGCGAGCCATCAGCAAAACAAGTTGTCATCGCGGCGGCTTTATCTTGCATCAGGTGCATAACTGAATTCGCGAATACGTTATGCCGTCCGCTCCACGAAACGGAGTGCACAACAGGAAAGAGCATTTGTAGGGTTCGACTCCCTGCCATGGGGTTGCGCCACATGATGCGAGTCATGAGTGCTCTGTCCGTTGTGGTGAATGCGCAGGCTGATGCGCAAGGGCAAGAATCTTTCGCTGGATTCGGTGTGGCCACGTAGCCCGCTGTAGGCAGTCGCAGCAAGCCGGAGATCAGCACCGGCCACCACAAACCAAACCCACTACCTGGGACCCTTCGGCCAGAGAGCCGACATTGCCTTACCCTCATCTTCCTGGCTTGTCGCCAGGTTTTTTATTCAGGCCGCAGACAATCAATTCCAGATGCCCCGTAGCTATCGTGTCTGACGGCCTTTTCCCAACTACGACACAGCACCCCGGGCCCGGAGGTGTGGAATGCAACGTATGAACCCAACAAATGGACACGATCTGCCGTACTGGTGGTCGGCGGCCTTGGGACTGTTCTCTTTGCTTAGCCTACAGGATTACGTGTTTATTATCGGCGCGCTGGTATCGGCGTTCTTCACGATAAAAACCTATTACGCAAAACGGAAAGAAGAGCGTGAGCGTATGGCTGAGGAAAGGAAACGAACCCAGCTGCTGGAAAACTACTTATCTGATGTAGGTAAAAAACCTCACTCCGATCGTCCGGCTGCCGCCGAGGTGGTTACGGAGGCAATGCGGAGAATTTCCGGTGGCACAGTTGAAACTGAGTAAGAAAAGCGGCGCGGCGGGCATTGTCTGCTCCGTAGGAACGATCATCGCTATTGTGATGAATGCGGGACACGTCCGGACTAACGAGCGCGGGCTGGAGTTAATCGGCAACGCTGAATCTTGCCGACGAGATCCATATGTCTGCCCGGCCGGTGTGCTGACTGACGGTATGGGGAACACGCATGGCGTGAAGCTTGGCACCGTTAAGTCTGACCAGCAGATCGCAGCCGAATGGGAGCGCAACATCCTTGATGCTGAGTCCTGCGTTAACCGTTACGGGAATGGCAGAAAGCTATCTGACGATACTTTCTCAGCAGCTGTATCGGTAACGTTTCGTGCTGGCTGTGGGAACATGCGCACCTCCACGATGTTCTCTCTTCTCAGAAGTGGAGACATCACGGCGGCATGCAACCAGTTCCCTCGCTGGGTATGGGGAGGCGGCAAGGTTCTGCCTGGTCTGGTAACTCGAGCAGGGAAAGAAAAGGCGCTCTGCCTGGAAGGTGTTAAATGAGCCGGTTAACAGCAATCATCTGTGCTTTCGTTATTTGTCTGCTGGTCTCCATGGCCTGGATGATTAACCATTACCGCGACAACGCCATCACCTACAAGGACCAGCGCGACAAGGCGACGGTCAGGGCAGACACATCGGAAGCGATCACCAACAACGTGATCACCACGATGAACCTTATCCGTGACATTTCACAGGCTACCCAGAATGCAAAGAACGAACTGGCTCAAAATAGCGAGACACGCATTGTCTACATCAGGCAGGCGCTTGAAGGCGATCCGTGCGCTAACCAGCTTGTTCCTTCTGCCGCTGCTGACAGCCTGCGGGAATACGAAAACAGTTTACGTTCCGGCCCCGGTGGTGCCGATAAGCGCTGACCTGACAGCAGACACGCCGATCCCCGGAATGGCGGTTCCGTTCACGTGGCAGGCAAGTCTGGAGTTGAACGCTCAGCTCTATACGGCGCTAGGGCAGTGCAATCTGGATAAGGCAGCAATCAGGAAAATCGAATCATCAAGAGCCTCGCAATAGCGGGGCTTTTTTATGCCTGAAGTAAACACGCGCATTCTCGTGCGCATATCAACCAAGAGCCTTTCGGGGTAGAGCTTGAGATAGGGCAGTGGTAACGCTGACCGCTCTTGGGCTGCCCGTATCTACGAGAACAGGCTCAACCACCAAAAGGTATCAGCGAAATGAAATCATTAACCCTCTTCAATAAACCAATCCGCATCGGGGAAGACGGCATGATCTGCCTCACCGATATGTGGAAAGCCAGTGGCAAAAGTGATGCTGAGTCGCCTTACCACTATCTGCGAAACAAGCAGAAAAAAGAGTTCCTGGCCGAGCTGGAGAAAAACCACGAATCTGTGGTTTTCACTGCACGCGGCGTACACGGCGGAACCTATGGCGGGAAGTTTGTTGCTTACGATTATGCGGCCTGGTTAAACCCCGGGTTCAAGTACGCGGCTTATAAAATCCTCGATGACTACTTCACCGGAGAGCTTCAGCATCGCAACAGCTTAAGTGCGCAGCTCAACATGAAGTGTCATGAGTTTGACCAGAAGAAGGACATGGCGAGCTTCTGCGGGCAAGGCCTCGCTGCATGGCGCTATACGAAGCCTGTGTTGGTCGCTGAGATTAACACCCTGGCTAACCAATTGCAGATTAAGATCCCCGGGCTGCCGGGATGAGTAATCGCGTCATCGAATGCGCCTCCAGAGCGGGGCGCGACTTCTCAGAGTTCATGAAAGGCGAGAAGGGCATGATGGAAGCGCTGGCCTCAGTGGATCAATTTGGCGAGCAGCTCCGACTCAACGGCTGCGTCAATCATCACTTTGTCAGCTACATGATGCGGAACTCTATCATGCAGGCCTTCATGGACATGGCTAACGCCGAGAAGAAAGAAGAGCGCCGCCGTAAGCGAGCGGAAACAAAAGCAAAGGCGAAGTAGCCATTACAAAGCTCATCTACGGGTGGGCTTGATAATGGATATACCCTATAGCGGATAATCAACTAAATATCCCCACAAGCGGATAAAGAGGCTCTCAATGTCCGACATCTACCAAATCACGCTAACCACCCAAACAGGCGAAACCTTCACGGGCAAGATGTCACGACGTCAGCCTGAGCTGGTAAACGGGTTTGTGCCGCTGGCGACGGAAACTGGACAGTGGCTGTATTTCGCGCCTGCCGATGTGAAGCGCGTGGAGTTCACGCCAGTACTGGCTGACGAGACCGAACAGCCGGAAGAAACGGAGTAACTAAGCCACGCGACGTCCGATAGAGACTGGCAGGGGTATCAATATCTCCCAGAATGGCTGTTGTGAAAATGTCGTGCCAGACCAGTAATGTTCAATCTGGTAGGTATAGACGAGGCACGAATTATCTCTAATCAATAGCGACATATCGCCTCTGTGAACTAAGTTTTCGTCTGCGTCAACTTCGTAAATTGGAGAGCTTGGATTTCGAAATTTAGCCCTGAAATCCTTTGCATTCTCTAGTTTTTCACATGCAAAGAGACACTCGTAGCGAGAAGGGGTGTTAGGTCGCATAGCTCTTCTGTAAAATTCAAGACCCCAATCGATGGAGAAATTTATATCCCCAGCAATGGCAGAGGCAGATAGGAAATAGCCATTACCATGATGTGAAACCCCACGCGGGAACAGCGCTGTTACCATGGTTTGCAACTCTACAGGCTGAATAGATGGCTTCACTGGATTAATAAGCATGCCTTGTGAATAGTAATTTCCTGCATCAACTGTGTAATACGTAGTCATAAGTTACCCAAGGAAAAATTAATGGCACTCACCGACAAGCAAGAAATGTTCTGTCGCGAGTACCTCATCGATTTAAACGCCACGCAAGCGGCTATTCGGGCGGGGTACAGCGTCAAAACTGCAAACCGTATAGCTGCTCAATTATTGTCAAAACTTGACATCCAGAACAGGATCGTTGAACTCAAAACGAAGCGCAACGAAGATGTGGGCATTGATGCAGATTATGTGCTACGCCGCTTGGTTGAAATCGACCAGATGGACGTGCTGGATATTCTGAACGACGATGGCAGCCTGAAAGCGATTAGCCTATGGCCTAAGTCGTGGCGAACCACTCTTACCGGGCTTGATATCAGTACCACCATCCAAAACTTCGACGAGGAGACAGCTGAAACTATCCTCAAGAAGATTAAATGGCCTGACAAGGTTAAGAACCTCGAGCTTCTCGGTAAGCATGTTCGTGTGCAGGCATTCAAAGAGCAGGTGGAGCAGAAGGTCACTGCAACCCACAGCATTATGCCGGTACCCTCCTGCGATAACGTAGACGACTGGGAAGCAGCAGCGCAGAAGCAACAGAGCGAGGTTCTGGGTGGATGAATTACAAAGCCGTCTGGAAACCTCTGCCGGGATCGCAATCGCTCTCCCTGAGCTGCCCGTGTAACGAGATCCTCTACGAGGGCACGCGTGGGCCGGGCAAGACCGCTGCTCAGCTGGCGCGCTTTCGTCGCTTGGTTGGTTTGGGCTACGGCTCGTTCTGGCGCGGTGTCATTTTCGATACCGAGTATAAAAACCTCACCGACATCATCACCCAGTCGAAGCGTATGTATCGCCTATTTAATGACGGTGCGCGCTATCTGGCGTCAGCATCCGAGCTGCGCTGGGTATGGCCGACTGGAGAAGAACTCCTGTTTCGCTTCGGCAAGGAGGAGGGCGATTACTGGGATTATCACGGGCAGGAATTCCCGTTCATCGGTTTCAACGAACTGACCAAGCAGCAGTCATCTGAGTTTTACGAGATGATGTTTTCCTGCCGGCGCTCATCGTTCCGGCCAGAGAATTACCCGCTGGAAGATGGTTCATTACTTAAGCCGATCCCGCTGGAGACTTTCAGCACCACAAACCCGTTCGGCATCGGCCACACCTGGGTAAAAAAACGATTCATTGAGCCGGCGCCGCGCGGCACTATCATTCGCGAAACACAGAAGGTGTTCAACCCGCAGACCGAGCGGGAAGAGGACGTCACGCTTACCCGCGTTGCGATTCACGGCTCGTTCAAAGAGAACCCGTACCTCGATCCGCAGTACATCGCAACGCTGATGGCCATCAAAGACCCGAATCGCCGTAAGGCGTGGGTTGAGGGCTCGTGGGATGTTACCAGCGGCGGACGTTTCGACCATCTGTGGAATGCCTCGCATCATGTCATCAAGCCATTCCGCATACCGGATAGCTGGACGGTCGACCGCTCGCATGACTGGGGCGAATCGAAACCGTTTTCCAACCTCTGGTGGGCACGATCCGACGGAACCGCCGCAGAACTGCCTGATGGCCGCCAGTTCTGCCCGCCTGCTGGGACGCTGATTCTTATTGGCGAGTGGTACGGCTGCCCACCGGACGAGCTGAACAAAGGCCTGAATATGTCATCAACAAACGTCGCTAAGGGCGTTGCCTGGGTAGATAAACGGCTGGTGGGCGATGAACTTGCTGAGCCTGACGAAATCAAGCTTAACGGGGTGACGCAGGGGCAACTGAACATCATGCCTGGCATCTGCAAGAAGGTTACACCGGGCCCGGCTGACAGCGCCATTTACAATACAGGCGATGATGAACTCTCCATTGCGCAGAAGATGGAGTCCCAGGGCGTTAAATGGCTTGAGGCAAACAAAAAGCCGGGATCGCGCGTTAACGGCGCCGCTCTGTTTGCCGATATGCTCGAAGCTGTCAATGAAGGTAAGAAACTGGAATCCGGCATCCCGGAGAAACCTGCATTTTACGTATTCGACTACTGCCGTGGCTGGATCAGCCGTGTGCCGGTACTCGTGCGCGACAGTAAAAACCCCGACGATGTAGATACCCAACAGGAAGATCACGACTGGGATGCTACCCGATATGCCGTTCTGCATTCACCGCCGAAGAGAGTCGGCAAAGTCACCAATCTGAGGCTCTAACTCCATGCCTGACATTTCAACACCCAATCTGGACTATGGGAACATGGTCGAGGCGTGGGATATCAACGATGCCCTGATGGGCGGCACGCTCTATATGCGACAGCTGGGCGAGCAATATCTACCGCGCTGGCCGAAAGAAGACAGGGAGGACTACAAAAAACGTTTGGCCGTGGCCACGCTTCTGCCAGCCTACGAAGAGACCATTAAGCAAAACATCGGGCGTGTATTCGCCGAGCCTATTAAGCTTGCCGAGAATGTGCCGGATCAGCTGCGAGAGTATGCGAAAAACTTCGACCTTGAAGGGACGCGCCTGGACGTATGGGC
>NZ_JBMKIA010000041.1:0-22923 GCF_049238215.1 Enterobacter cloacae complex sp. IR5441 | reverse complement strand
GCGGCATTCTGGCTACACAATAACAAGGGAAGACTTACTCGTGGCTGCAACCCTACTAGCTCAAAATTTATTCACACATGGTTACGCTTTGGGGAAATTATGAGGGGATCTCTCAGTGCGTGGTATCACTCACCCGCACGGGCTCGCCCAGCTCCGGCGTCAGCAGCCGGTAGTTTTTATCCTTACTGGCTTTCGCCAGCTGGATCAGTGGATCGTTCCAGGTATGTTTCGCCAGCACAAAACGCCCGTTATGTCCCGGTACGACCGCTTTGGCATTGAGATCTGCCGAGGCCTGCGCCGTTTCCGCCGGATGCATATGGATGTACTTCCAGTCCTGGTCGTACTGGCCGTTTTCCATGATGGCTAAGTCAACTCCGCCAAACTGCTCGCCAATCGCTTTGAAGTGCGGGCCGTAACCGGAGTCTCCGCTGTAGTAGACCTTTCGCTCTGGGGTGACAAACATAAAGCTGCCCCACAGGGTCTGGTTACGCTTAATGCCGCGCCCGGAAAAATGGCGCGCCGGCAGAACGTAAATCGTCAGCGTATCGCTGATATGCACCGACTGGTTCCAGTCCCGCTCGTCGATAATCTCCGGGTTCATCCCCCAGTAGCGCAGATGCGAACCCACGCCCAGCGGCGTGACCACGCGCTTAACCTTCGGCAGCAGCGCCTTGATGGTGGCGTAATCCAGATGGTCATAGTGATCGTGGGAGATAATCAGCAGGTCGATCTCCGGTATGCTCTCCGCACGCCACGGGTACTCCCCCGCAAACGCTTTATTGAGGAAGGAGAACGGTGCGGCGTAGCTACTCAGAACCGGATCGATCAGGATGCGTTTCCCCGCCAGCTGCATATACCAGGAGGAGTGGCCGAGCCACACCAGCGTGTCCTGTTCAGGCGACAGGCTCGCCAGATCGGTTTTCACCAGCGGCAGCGGCTGCGCTGGACGGGCGTTTTCGGTTTTACGGGTAAGGAACTGCCACCACGCCACCAGCATATTTTGTTGCCCGGTAAAGCCCGGCGTAGGGAGCGTGTTATGGAATTGCCCGTCGCGATAGTGCGGAGAGGCTTCCACTTCAGAGAGCTGCGCACCCTGCGGTGGCTGGCCAAATCCGGCATTCAGTACAAACGGTAAACTGGCAGCTGAAGCAATAATCATGACTAACACCACGCAGATGAATAGAGGCTTTTTCATTTCCTGACCCGCCTACGCGCCCCATCCGATGGTTTGCGCGGGTGACACTTGATTATGAGTGAGTAAGCACTCATTATAGATAGGATGATTACGCCGTCAAGAAGGTTTTCGTTCTTTGACATTCCGCGTTGCAGCGTATCAAGGCTCGTGTTTCAATCAGGGCTTTTACAATTGACGGGAGGAAAAATTTAGTGGCACGTCCGAAGAGTGAAGATAAAAAACAGGCCTTACTGGAAGCAGCAACGGCTGCGTTTGCGCAGTCAGGTATTGCCGCCTCAACGGCGTTAATTGCCCGTAATGCGGGCGTCGCTGAAGGGACACTGTTTCGCTACTTTGCTACCAAAGACGATCTGCTGAATGCCCTCTACCTGCATCTGAAACAGGATCTCTGCCAGACCATGCTGGCGAATCTCGATCGCACCATCACCGAGCCAAAAGAGCATACCCGCAATATCTGGAACAGCTATGTAGACTGGGGCATTCGTAACCCCCTGGCGCATGCGGCTATCCGCCAGATTGGCGTCAGTGAAAAGCTGAACGCCGAAACCGAGCAGGCGGTGAAAGACATGTTCCCGGAACTGCATGAACTGTGTCGTCGTTCGATCCGCCCGGTGTTTATGTCTGACGAGTTTAAGACCTTCGGTGATGCAATGTTCTTATCGCTGGCTGAAACCACCATGGAGTTTGCCGCCCGCGATCCGTCCCGTGCCGTCGATTTTAAAGCGCTGGGCTTTGAAGCCATGTGGCGCGGGCTTGCTGAGGAAGATAACCATGGACAGTAAATCCTTGCAGGAACATGCCAGACGCGTCGCGCTGGAGATGCCTTTTACCGAACATTGCTGGCCGTTTGGCCCGGAGTATGACGTGTTTAAGGTGGGCGGGAAAATTTTTATGCTGATGGCGACCGCACACGGTCGGGCCCACGTCAGCCTGAAATCCGATCCGGAAAAATCGCTGCTCAATCAGCAGATCTACCGTGGCGTGGAGCCCGGTTACCATCTGAATAAAAAACACTGGATCTCACTTTATGGCACGGACGACATCACGCCTGAACTGGTCACCGACCTGATTACGGATTCGTGGAATCTGGTCGTTGATAAACTGCCGAAAAAAGATCAGAAGTGGATTCGGCCAGCCTGATTGTTCGTCTGAGACGAACAGAATAAGCGCTCGAATCGCACTTATCTTTTCCCGCTTCGCGCGGTAATCTGCTTTCCTTTCACGCCCGCCCGCGGGCGAATTTCATCACCAGGAGTTGTTATGGATATTATTTCTGTCGCCCTGAAACGCCACTCTACCAAGGCGTTCGACCCAGCCAAAAAACTGACCGCAGAAGAAGCGGAAAAAATCAAAACGCTGCTGCAATACAGCCCGTCCAGCACCAACTCCCAGCCGTGGCACTTTATTGTTGCCAGCACTGAAGAGGGTAAAGCGCGCGTGGCAAAATCCGCGGCGGGCACCTATGTGTTTAACGAACGCAAAATGCTGGATGCCTCTCACGTGGTGGTGTTCTGCGCGAAAACCGCGATGGACGATGCCTGGCTTGAGCGCGTTGTCGATCAGGAAGAGGCTGACGGCCGTTTCGCCACGCCAGAAGCTAAAGCCGCGAACCACAAAGGCCGCTGCTATTTTGCCGACATGCACCGCGTGGATCTGAAAGATGACGACCAGTGGATGGCGAAGCAGGTTTACCTGAACGTCGGCAACTTCCTGCTGGGCGTGGCCGCGATGGGCCTGGATGCGGTACCCATCGAAGGGTTTGACGCCGCGATCCTCGACGAAGAGTTTGGCCTGAAAGAGAAAGGCTTCACCAGCCTGGTGGTGGTCCCGGTCGGGCATCACAGCGTGGAAGATTTCAACGCCACGCTGCCGAAATCTCGCCTGCCGCTGAGCACGATTGTGACTGAATGCTAAGCGCTTCTGGCACGCCGGCTATCGGCGTGCCCGTTTTCAGTAAAGCGTTATCTGCGGATGCTTTACCCCGCACACCAGCGCATAACGCGTTAATGTATCGAGACTCGCCCGGGTAATATTTGCTTCCATTCGTGATACCGTCGGTGCGCTGACGCCCATCCGCTCCGCCACCTGGGCGCGCGTCAGACCAGCATGATTGCGCCATTGCGCCAGCATCTCCCGCAGGCGTTCCTTGCGCTCTTCTGCATCAAAGGAAGCCTGAACTTCTGAATCGCTTAACAGTTCAGCTCTGAGTTCGTCCCAGTCAATAATCTTTTTGCTCATCCAACATCTCCTGTTGTCGTTTCAGTGCCAGACGGAGTTCAGCAGAGGGCGTTTTTTGCGTCTTCTTGATAAACACCCGCAGCAGAAAAATGGTTCTTTCCCGCTGATAAACGTAGATCCCACGAGTATGGATCAGCCCGACGGTTCGGATTTCGAACAAACCATTGGGTAAGGGTTTGCTGTCAGGTTCACGCAATACTGTCGGGTTGTTGCGTAATTTATCAAGCTGGCGAATCAGCTTCGCCTGTACTCCCGCAGGCAATGAGAGGATCTCCTCCCTGACTGCCGCATGAACGATAAGTCTGAACACTGTATTTCATCCCTGATAATATTAGCATGTAAGGCAATTTGCATTAAAGGCTAATTTTGCCTTTCGTGATTCACCTTACCAGCTTATTCCAGGCAGGACCGGATCCGCGTTGATTCCCTGAAAGCCCCGCGCAAAAAACTTATTTCCCCTGCTCCGCCAGCCACGCCATCGCCCTCTCCCCTGCCTCATCCACGGGTAAATAGACCAGCAGCCGCGATCCGTTTCGCGGCGCAGAGTACCAGTACATCTGCTGGAGATGAAAATCCCCCAGCTCGGGATGGGTGAACAGCTTGAGCTGGTTCTCCACGCCGCGCACGTCGTTACGCTGGTGCCACAGGGTTTTGAACTCTTCGGACACCGCAAAAAAACGCGCCAGCTTCGCTTCCCAGAGCGGGTCGCCCCGGTGCTCAGCCATGGCCGCGCGGAAGTAGGAGACGAAAATCGGCAGCACGTCGTCACGTTTGCCGAGCCGCGCGCGCCACGCCGGATGGGTGAGGAACAGGTAAATACAGTTGCGATCTTCCGGCGGGATGGCGTTGAAATCGACGCCCATCAGGTGTCCGAAGCTGTCGTTCCAGGCCACGATATCGAAATTCGGTTTCTGAATACTGGCTGGTTTCGGCATCAGGGTATCCAGCAGGCGACGCGTGCCTTCGCTGATCCCCTCGCAACACACCGCCTGCGGGGCTTCGCCCGGCGGCAAACCGGCGAGCACAAAAAGATGTCGGGCTTCGGTCGGGGTGCATTGCAGCGCTTTTGCGATGGCGGCCATCACCGCGCTGGACGGATTGACGTCCCGGCCCTGTTCCAGCCAGGTGTACCAGGTCACGCCGACATCCGCGAGCATCGCCACCTCCTCTCGCCGCAGGCCCGGCGTGCGGCGGCGGCCGCTGCGCGGTAAGCCGAGCCGCTGCGGATCGAGGCTTTCGCGCCGGGCACGCAAAAACGCGCCCAGCTGCTTGCGGGTGTCATCCTGGAGAGAGGTGACAGGTTCAGACATCAGCGCCATAACATCTCCTGCATGGTAGTGTCAGTACCAGTATAAGCAAGAACTGGTACCCGTTTATCAGATGGTTGATGCTACGACTCTACGCTGTTTGACGCAATGGAGTCACCATGAATACGTCAGTTGTTTCACCGGGTCGTGCGGGCCTGATATTGCTGTTAACCGGCCAGATGCTGCCGCTGATTGATACCTCAATCACCAACGTGGCGCTGGATTCCATCACCCATTCGTTACACGCCACCGCCACCGAACTGGAGCTGATCGTCGCCCTCTACGGCGTGGCCTTTGCCGTCTGCCTGGCCCCCGGCAGCAAGCTGGGCGATAACCTTGGCCGCCGTCGCCTGTTTATGTGGGGCGTGGCGTGTTTTGGCCTGGCCTCACTGCTGTGCGGCATGGCGGGAAATATCGAACAGTTGCTTGGCGCGCGCATTATGCAGGGTGCGGGCGCCGCGCTGATCATGCCGCAAATTCTCGCGACGTTGCATGTGACGTTAAAAGGAACGGCACACGCCAGAGCGATCAGCCTGTTCGGGGGTATCGGCGGAATTGCGTTTATCGTCGGCCAGATGGGTGGCGGCTGGCTGGTATCGGCGGACATCGCCGGGCTGGGCTGGCGCAACGCCTTCTTTATCAACGTGCCGATTTGTCTGGTGGTGCTGGCGCTGAGCCGTCGCTACGTGCCGGAAACCCGCCGCGACACGCCGTCGCGCATTGACTGGACCGGGACTGTCCTGCTGACGGCAATACTGTGCTGTCTGCTGTTCCCGATGGCGCTCGGCCCGCAGTGGCACTGGTCGTGGCCGCTGAAGGCCGCACTGCTGGCGATTGTGCCGCTGGCCTGTTTGATGGTGCTGAACGCGCGCAAAAAAGAGCGTGAGAATGCCCACCCGCTCATCGCGCCGCGCCTGTTACAGCTGCGCAGCATCCGCTTTGGCGTGCTGATCGGGATACTCTTTTTCAGCGTCTGGTCCGGGTTCATGTTCTGTATGGCGCTGACCATGCAAAGCGGTCTGGGGATGGCGCCGTGGCAGTCCGGGAACAGCTTTATCGCGCTTGGCGTCACCTATTTTATTTCTGCCTGGTTCGCCCCACGCCTGATTGCCCGCTACAGCACCAGCGCCATCCTGCTGACCGGGCTTGCGATTCAGCTTGTCGGCCTGGTGGCGCTGATCGCCACGTTCCGTCACTGGGGAATGCAGAATACCGCGCTGACGCTGGCCCCAGCCACCGGGCTGGTGGGTTACGGGCAGGCGCTGATTGTAAACAGCTTCTACCGTATCGGGATGCGCGATATTCAGCCTGACGACGCGGGGGCCGCGAGCGCGATTTTAAGCACGCTGCAACAGGCTGCGCTGGGGCTTGGCCCGGCCATTTTCGGCGCGATTTTGCTGCACGGGCTGCAAAATCATCACGGAGATTACACCCAGGCGGTCAACGTCTTCCTGATGGTGGAAACGGCCATGATGGTGGTGCTGGCGCTGGTCACGCTGCGTATGCGTCATCGTCTGTGTTTACCGGTCGTCAAGGCCTGTCCGGCGACAAAATAAAACTGCCTGAATTTGCATAATAGATCCGCAGCCGCCATTATGGGGCTGCATCAATACAGGAGACGTTATGCAGGAATTAATTGCTCAGGTTGAAGAGTTAGGGATTGAAATTAATCACACCACCTCTTTAGTGATTATCTTTGGTATTATTTTTCTTACAGCCATTATCGTTCATTTTATTCTGCACAAAGTGGTGCTGCGCGCATTCGAGAAACGCGCCCAGGCCAGCAGTCATTTATGGTTGCAGATCATTACGCAGAACAAATTATTTCACCGTCTGGCGTTTACCCTCCAGGGGATAATCGTCAACGTTCAGGCGGTTCTGTGGCTGCAAAAAGGCAGCGAAGCGGCGGAATTACTCACCACCTGCGCGAAATTGTGGGTGATGGTTTATGCCCTGCTCTCCTTCTTCTCGTTGCTGGACGTGATTTTCAATCTGTCGCAGAAAATGGCCACCGCCTCGCAGCTGCCGCTGAAGGGGATATTCCAGGGCGTTAAGCTGGTGAGTGCCATTCTGGTGGGGATACTGATTATCTCCCTGCTGATCGGTCAGTCACCCGCCATTCTGATAAGCGGCCTGGGTGCGATGGCTGCCGTTCTGATGCTGGTCTTTAAAGACCCGATACTGGGCTTAGTGGCGGGCATTCAGCTCTCCGCCAACGACATGCTCAAGCTCGGCGACTGGCTGGAGATGCCGAAGTACGGCGCCAACGGCACGGTGACCGACATCGGCCTGACCACCGTTAAAGTGCGCAACTTCGATAACACCATCACCACCATCCCGACCTGGGCGCTGGTGTCCGATGCGTTCATCAACTGGAGCGGCATGTCCGCCTCCGGTGGTCGCCGCATCAAGCGTAGCCTGAATATCGATACCACCAGCATTCATTTCCTCGACGAGCAGGAGCAGCAGAAACTGATTCAGGCGAAACTGCTGAAGCCGTATCTGGCGGCGCGTCATGAGGAAATTAACCTGTGGAATCAGCAGAACGGCGAAGGGGAATCGGTATTAAACCTGCGCAAGATGACCAATATCGGCACCTTCCGTGCCTACCTGAATGAATATCTGCGTAACCACCCGCGCATTCGCAAAGATATGACGCTGATGGTGCGCCAGCTCGCGCCGGATGCCAACGGGCTGCCGATTGAAATATATGCCTTTACCAACACGGTGATCTGGGCGGAATACGAAGATATTCAGGCCGACATCTTCGATCATATTTTCGCGGTGGTAGATGAATTTGGCCTGCGTATTCACCAGTCGCCAACCGGAAACGATATTCGCTCGCTGGCTGGCGTCATCGCCAGATAATCAGGAGCTGGCGCGGGAAATAAAGCGCCAGTCCATCATGACCCTTTCCGTGGGCGCATCCGGGTTGTCGATCTTATTTAACAGCAGATTGACCGCCTTGCGCCCGATATCCCGCGACGGCTGTTCAATAGTGGTGAGTGAAATCATCTCCGCCAGCTCGGTGCCGTCAAAGCCGACCACCGCGATATCTTCTGGCACCCGCAGCCCTGCCTGCTGAATGGCGCGCAGCGCCCCCGCCGCCAGCGTATCGGAAACGGCAAACACCGCATCCGGCGGGTTTGCTTTTAACAGGTTTTGCATCGCCGCCATGCCCGCACCAGAGCTGAGCTCACTGGCGTACTCCACCGCCTGATAGTCCAGATCCCGCAGGTGTATGACGCTCTTATAGCCGCGCTCGCGCAGACGGGCATATTTGTAGCTGAGGTCGTGGTTGATGAGCGCAATGCGTTTGCGTCCCCCGTCGGCAAGCTGGCTGACAACGTGCTGGGAGGCATCAACATCATTAATCCCCACGCAGGAGACCGCGCCCGCATCGGCGTATTCAGCGCACTGCACCCACGGCGCGTTGCCAATCAGCGCGGCCAGCTCCGGCAGTTTCGAGAATGCATCCATGGTGATAATGCCGTCGACGATTTTGCCGGAGAGCAGGCTTAAGCCCGAGCGGGAGCGCTCAATATCCGAGCCGGAGTTGCACAGCAGAATGCGATAGCCGTTCTTTTCTGCCTCGGCTTCAATGCCCTTCACCACTTCGGCGCAGAACGGGTTGGCGATGTTCGAGACCATCACCAGGATCATATAGCTGCGGGCAGTGCGCAGCTGACGCGCCAGCAGATTGGGCTGATAGTTACTCTCCTGGATCGCCTGCAAAACGCGCTCGCGGTTTTTCGCCTTCACGGTATCGCTGTTATTCAGTACGCGGGAGACCGTTGCTACGGATACCCCGGCCAGTTGAGCGATTTTCTGAATTGACATAGCGACGATACATCCTGCGGTTAGCGTTTTGTGCAGGCTACCATAAATTGATTGCCCGGCGAACCGGGCAATGCGTCAGTATTCCACGCGCACCCAGCGCTGCTGCTGATGACTTTTCATAATCGCATCAATGATATACATCACACAGGCGCCATCGTGGAAGGTGGCAAACTGCGGATTATCCGGCATCGCGCCCGCCTGCACGGCACGGTAAAACTGCGCCATCATATTTTTAAAGGCATCCGGCCAGCCTTCAATGTGCCCGCCGGGGAAGTGGGCGCTGTCGGCCACGTCACGGTTCATCAGGCCCGGATCGTCGCAGAGTATCTGGTTTGCCCTGGCGCGATGGCCGACCCACAGCTGCTGCGGGATTTCCTGATCCCACGCCACCGACTGCTCGCTGCCGTTAATTTCAAAGGTCAGGCGATTTTTTCGCCCCGCGCTCACCTGCGAGACGCTAAAGCTGCCCTTGCTGCCGTCGTCAAAGCGGAATAGCACCGAGCCAAAGTCTTCGGTGGTGACCGGTTTGTCTTCATACTCCGCCTGCTCGTCATGGGAGAAGGTCTGATGACCGCCCGCGCTGGCCTTGCGCGTCGGCCAGACGGTGGATAAATCAGCCATCACCTCGGTAATACGCCTGCCGGTCACATACTGTACCGTATCGCACCAGTGGGAGCCGATATCCGCCACCGCCCGCGACGCGCCGCCGAGCGCGGTATCCACCCGCCAGTTGTAGTCGGTTTCCAGCAGCATCCAGTCCTGTAAATAGCTGCCGTGCGAGGCAAACAGCCGCCCGAGGCTGCCCGCACGCATCATGCTCGCCGCCTGGCGCACCATCGCAAACTGGCGATAGACAAAACTCACGCCATGCACCACGCCTGCCTGCTCCGCCAGCGCCACCAGCTCGCGCGCCTCGTCCGGCGTCATGCACAGCGGCTTTTCGGAAAACACGTGCTTGCCCGCACGCAGGATCTGGCAGTTAATCTCCGCGTGCAGGTGGTTCGGCGTGCAGTTGTGCACCGCGTGCAGATTAGGGAGCGCGAGCAGTTCCTCCACGCTGGCACAGGCGTGCGGCACATTGAGCTGGCGCGCCTTTTCCTGCGCCTTAACGAGCGAGCCGTCACAGAGCGCGACCACCTGCACAAACCCGAGACGCCTGAGCGCCTCGATATGCGCCGGGCCAATAAACCCGCTGCCGATAATCCCGACGTTAATCATGGCTGCCCCCTGCGGCGAAATCATCAAACGCCCGTCCGGAAACCGGGATGATATGACGGCGGATAAATTCACTGCCCTCACTCGCGCCGGTATCGCCATCCTTCAGGCAGCACTCCCACTCCAGCACCGCCCAGCCGTCGTAGTCGTACTGGGTCAGCTTGCTGAAAATGCCCTTAAAGTCGATCTGTCCGTCGCCGGGCGAGCGGAAGCGTCCGGCGCGGTTGATCCACGGCTGGTAGCCGCCGTAGACGCCGCTGCGCCCGCTGGGGCGGAACTCGGCGTCCTTCACGTGGAACGCTTTGATGCGCGCATGGAAGATATCGATAAAGGCCAGATAGTCCATCTGCTGGAGCAGCATATGGCTTGGATCGTAGAGAATATTACAGCGCGGATGGTTATCGACCAGCGCAAGAAAACGCTCGAAGGTGACGCCGTCGTGCAGATCTTCCCCCGGATGCAGCTCAAAGCAGACGTCCACGCCCTGCTCGTCGAAGGTATCCAGAATCGGCCGCCAGCGGGCTGCCAGCGCCTGGAACGCCTCCTGAAAACGCTGCTCGTTGTGCGGCGGCCACGGGTAGAAAAACGGCCAGGCCAGCGATCCGGAGAAGGTGGCGTGTGCTTTCAGGCCTAATCGGGCCGAGGCGACCGCCGCCTGCTTCAGCTTTTCCGTCGCCCACGCCTGACGCGCCGCCTCGTTACCCCGCACGGAAGCAGGGGCGAAGTGGTCAAACGCCTCGCTGTAAACCGGGTTTACCGCAACAAGCTGCCCTTCCAGATGGGTCGACAGCTCGCTGATGACCAGCCCATGCGCGGCCAGCCTGGCGGTGATGTCGTCGCAGTAGGCCTGACTCTCTGCGGCTTTCTCCACATCAAAGATATGCGGATGGTTGCAGGGGATCTGCACCGCTTTGTAACCCTTCCCCGCCGCCCATCCTGCCAGCCCGTCGAGCGTGTTGAAGGGCGCTTCCCCGCCAATAAACTGCGACAGAAAAATGCCCGGTCCTTTCATTGTCCTCATACCACCTCCTGAACGTTACGCCTTGTCATCGTCATACTTAAACGTGAGAAGGAAAATCAGCGCGATCGCCGCGGCAGCCACCGCCGGGATCCACCAGAATGTGACCCACGCCTGCGGCACGGTCTGCCCTGCCACCAGACGGTTGTAGAGCGCGCCGGAAATCTGCGAGCCGAGCAGCATGCCGATGCCGTAGGTGAACATCACGATCATGCTCTGCGCCTGGCCTTTGACCTTTTCGCCCGCCACGCGGTCGGTGTAGATAAAGCCAACGACAAAGAAGAAATCGTAGCAGACGCCGTGGAGCAGAATGCCGAGATACAGCAGAATGCGCCCCTCCTCGCTGACGCCCAGCGCGAACATGGCATAACGTACAAACCACGCCAGCATGCCGATCAGCAGCATATATTTCACGCCCAGGCGGCGGAACAGCAGAGGAATAACCAGCATGAAGACGATCTCAGACATCTGCCCGAAGGACATGGCGGTGCTGACGTCGGCAATGCCGGCATCCGCCAGATACGAGGCGGTGTAGGCGTAATAGGTGCCGAGCGGGACGGAGATCAGCATCGCGCAGACGGAGAAAACGAAGAAGTGGCGGGTTTTGAGCAGCGCGAAGGCGTCCGCGCAGAAGAGATCCCGCACCTTTACCGGCAGGCCTTTCGCCGGGGCGGGCGTGTGCGGCAGCGTCAGGCTGTAGATCGCCAGCAACACGGAGCTGACCGCCGCCACCTGGAAGATGGTGACGCTGGACGCCACGCCGGTGACGCCGATGAAAATGCCCGCCGCGATCCAGCCGATGGTGCCGAACACGCGCACTACCGGGAAGGTTTTATCCACGTTCGCCAGACTGTGAAACGCAATGTTGTTGGTCAGCGCCAGCGTCGGCATATAGCAGAGCGTGTAGCCAAACAGCAGGCCAATCAGCAGCGCGCCGTTCTCAGCAATCAGCGCCCCCGGCACGAACCAGAGGATCGCCGCGCCCGCGAGGTGCATCACCGCCATCACCTTCTGCGAGGCAAAGAAGCGGTCCACCAGCATCCCGAGCACGAACGGCGAAAGAATGGAAGCGATGGGTCCGGCAGAGAACGCGTCGCCAATCAGCAAAGACATGTTGTGCCGGGTCATCACCAGGCCAAGCGTGACCGACCAGCTACCCCAGATAAAAAATTGCAGAAACATCATCAGCGACAGACGCGGCACCAGCAGCCGGTGCTGCGTTATCGCCTTTTCACTACTCTCAGTTGACACCATGATAAGCCTCACCCGGAAAAAGTAATCGATTACAAATTCGTTCAAATGAAAAGTAATCGATTACAAAACAAAGATCCTGTGGATCAAAACAGAATTGGGAGGGGAGTCACGATAAAGGTGAAGGGGAGGTGCCGGGTGACGGCTGCGCCTTACCCGGCCTACTAAATAACGTCCCCGAACATGTAGGCCCGGTAAGCGCAGCGCCACCGGGCGTGAAGGCGGGTGCGGTCTGGTTTGGTGCGGTCTGGTGCCCTCACCCCGGCCCTCTCCCACAGGGAGAGGGAGAAAACCGCGCTACTTTTTGCGTGAAAGCTTAAACGCGATAAACAGGAACACCACCCACACCGGCAGCAGCATCGCTGACAGGCGCATCTCATCCATGGTGCACATCAGCACCAGAATCAGGCCGAGGAAGGCGATACAGAGGTAGTTCCCCGCCGGATAGAGCAGCGCTTTAAACTGCGTCTCGCGCCCCTTGCGTCGCATCGCCGCGCGGAAGCGAAGGTGCGCCAGGCAGATCATGATCCAGTTCAGCAGCAGCGTGGCGACAACCAGCGCCATCAGCAGGCCAAACGCCTCTTTCGGCAGCAGATAGTTAATCAGCACCACCAGCGAGGTGATAGCGCCAGAAAGGAACAGCGAATTGATCGGCACGCCGCGACGGCTGACGCGGGTGAGGAACTTCGGCGCGTTGCCCTGTACGGAGAGGCCAAACAGCATGCGGCTGTTGGAGTAAACCCCGCTGTTGTAAACCGACAATGACGCCACGAGAATGACGAAGTTGAGCGCCGAAGCCACCACGTTGCTGTTCAAATCGTGGAAGATCATCACGAACGGGCTACTGTCAGATTTCACTTCTACCCACGGATAGAGCGCCAGCAGCACCACCAGCGAGCCGATATAGAACAGCAGGATACGGTACACCACCTGGTTGACCGCTTTCGGAATGCTTTTGTGCGGATCGCGCGCTTCAGCCGCGGTGATGCCAATCAGCTCCAGCCCGCCGAAGGAGAACATAATGACCGCCAGCGACAGGATCAGCCCTTTCCAGCCGGTCGCCAGAAAGCCGCCGTGCTGCCACAGGTTGTCGATGCTTGCACGCTCGCCGCCGTGACCGGAGAACAGCAGCCACAGGCCAAAGCCGATCATGCCAATAATCGCCAGCACCTTGATCAGCGCAAACCAGAACTCGGTCTCGCCATACAGGCGCACGTTCACAAGGTTAACGGCGTTAATGATGATGAAGAAGGCCGCGGCCCAAATCCACGTCGGCACGTCCGGGAGCCAGTACTGCATATAGATGCCAGCGGCGGTCAGCTCTGCCATGCCCACCAGCACGAACATCACCCAGTAGTTCCAGCCGGAGAGGAAGCCTGCGAACGGCCCCCAGTATTTATAGGCAAAGTGTGCGAAGGAGCCGGACACCGGCTCTTCAACGACCATCTCGCCGAGCTGGCGCATGATCAGGAAGGCGATAATCCCGGCGATAGCGTAACCCAGCAGAACCGCCGGGCCAGCCATTTGAATGGCGGGGCCGATGCCGAGAAACAGCCCGGTACCGATCGCGCCGCCAAGGGCAATTAACTGAATATGTCGATTTTGCAAACCACGTTGCAGCGTCGGACTCTGATCCGACGAAGCTTCAGCGCTACCATGGCCTGAAGCGGATGACGCGTCTTTCACGCCCTACCCCTGTCTCTTTTTTAGAAGGGGCACGTTTTAACACTTCATGCTGGTGGTAGCAAGCTTAACGCCGGGCCAGCGCATGCGCCCGGCGGATAAACGTCACGACCCGATGATCCCGCCGTCCGCTTTGGTAATCACCACCGTTGACGATCGCGGACGCCCGTTCGGGCTGGCGTCTGGCCAGTTGGAAACAGCGCGCGGATTGGCCGGGTCGGTAATATCATCCCCGCCCTCCCCCGGATGCTGAATGTTGATAAACAGCGTGCGGTTGTCCGGCGTAAACGCAATGCCGGTGATTTCACATCCGCGCGGCCCGGTCAGAAAACGGCGATACTCGTTGGTGCCCGGAATGGTGGCGACCATCTGGTTATTGCCCATCCCCTCGTACGCTTTCTTATTGATGGTGCTGGAGGAGACGTCGGTCTGGATCCACAGGACGCCCTGGTGATCGAACGACAACCCATCCGGGCTGCCGAATGCCGCGCCCTGCATGGAGCCTTTGGCCTTCGGATCGTCGCCGTCGGTACGCCCGGCCATAACCAGAATATCCCACTTAAAGCGTGCGGCGGCAGGATCGGCACCCTCTTCGTGCCAGTGCATGATGTGACCAAATACGTTGTTGGCGCGCGGGTTAGCGGCATCGACCGGTGCCTTCCCCTCTTTACCGCGATCGCTGTTGTTGGTGAGCGTACAGTAGACGCTGCCGCTGGCGTGCGGATCGACGGCAATCCACTCGGGACGATCCATTTTCGTTGCCCCCACCGCGTCGGCCGCCAGGCGGGTTTTGATCAGCAGATCGCCCTGGCTTTCAAACCCGTTGCTTTTATCCAGGCCATTTTGCCCGAAGATCAGCGGCAGCCAGTCGCCGCTTCCGTCCTGGTTGAACCTGGCGACGTACAGCGTGCCGGACGTCAGCAGCTGCATATTGGCTTCCCGGTTCGCGGGATCGTATTTTTTGTCGGAGACAAACTTATAGATGTACTCAAACTTCTGGTCGTCGCCCATGTAGACCACCACGCGATTATCGGCGGCGAGCGTGACGGCGGCCCCCTCATGCTTGAAGCGGCCCAGCGCGGTGTGCTTGCGCGGCGTGGAGGTCGAGTTGTAGGGATCGATCTCCACCACCCAGCCGAAACGGTTGGGTTCGTTAGGGGTTTTATCGACGCTGAACCGCTCATCCACCTCGTTCCAGCGATAGGACTCATCGCTGTCGCTAATGCCGTAGCGTTTTTCCAGCGGATTGAGATCGGCTTTTTTCACAAAAATGTCCGACCAGTTCTCCTCGCAGGTGAGATAGGTGCCCCAAGGCGTGTGGCCGTTGGCGCAGTTCTGCATGGTGCCCAGAACGCGTTCCCCCTGCGGATCGGCGGCGGTTTTCATTAAATCCTGATGCCGCGCCGGGCCGGTAAGCTGCATCGGCGTATTGACGGTAATACGCCGGGCGAAGGAAGACGGACGCACCACCTCCCAGCCGCTGCCCGTTTTTTTCACTTCCACCACCGACACGCCCATCGCGTTCTGCCCCTTGCGGGCTTTATCGAGGCTCCAGTTCGCCGTACCGTCGGTAAACAGCATCCCGTTATCGATGTATTCATGGTTCAGCGCCAGCAGGCCATGTTCCGGGTTTTGCGCCCCCTGCGGCAGGCTAAACCACGCCATGCCGTCGTGGTGCATGCCCGCCTGCACAGCCTGTTCGTCTGTGGTATTGCTGGCGTCCGGCTTAAATGCCGGCATGTTGTCTTTGATCCCCGTCGGATCACCCCAGCGATAGAACGGGCGGGCAATATAGCCTTCTGGCACCCTGACCGTGTCTTCCGTGGAGACGTCGATGCTGGTAAAGCCCAGGGAAACTGCTTTTGCCAGCGCAGAAGGCTTCGATACCGCGGCAATGGCATTTTCGGGTGTGATCAGATACGGGAATGATACGGCGGCCCCCGCTACGGCCCCCATCTGGAGAAAACGGCGGCGGGAGAGGAACACCTCTGCAACCTCGGAGAATACCGGGTTAGCGCTGCGGTTACTGATATCGTCGCGATGTTCTTTTTTAAATACGGATTTGAGGGGTCTGCCCATAGCGGCTTCCTGTCATTGGCCAAGAGGTAAGGATGTGGCGACCAGTGTAAGAAGCTTTTATTACAATTTTATAACACGACAACGAAGGGATTGGGGCGTCCCTGCCCCGGATAACGAGGTGGAACGCTTAGAACTCGTAGCCAACCGAGACCTTAAAGGTACGCGGCTCGCCCTGAGTGATGTAAGTACCGGAATCGTCCACGCTTGACCAGTAGTTCTCGTTGGTCACGTTGTCGATGCCTGCCCGCACGGTCATCTGGTTTTCATTGTGGTTCACCGCGAAGCGATAGCGCATGCCCAGATCCAGCGTGGTGTAGCTGTCCAGCTTTTTGGTGTTCGCAAGATCGGCATACTGCGTGCCGGAGTGGTTAACGCGTGCGGTCGCCGTCAGGCCTTCAATCGGCTTGATATCGTACTCTGCGCCCAGCACGGCGTAGAAGCTCGGAATACCGATCGCATCGTTGCCCTGATTGACGCCGTTTTTGGTTTTGGTCAGCTCGGCCTGCAACCAGGTGGCGCTGGCATTCAGACGCATCCCAAGCATTGGCTCGCCGAAGACGTTCAGCTCCACGCCGCGGTTACGTTGTTCTGCATCCAGGCCGTAGTGACCGCTGTCGTCAAGGATCGCCGACGGCATTTTGATCTCAAACAGCGCCAGGGAGCCGCCCACGCGGCCAAAGTCCGCCTTTACGCCCACTTCGTTCTGCTTAGAGTGCACGATACCGGTGCTCTGGCCGTAGTTAGTAGCAGTGTTCGGCGCAGTTTCACCGGGCTGTAACGCCTCGGTGTGGTTGGCGTAGAGGGAAATTTCCTCCCACGGTTTATAGACTACGCCGTAGGTTGGCATCCAGCGGCTGCCGTCGAAACCGTCCGCGTCGTTTTCCGCGCCGGTGATTTTGTTGTACCCGCGGATGACAACTTTCTGATGACGTGCGCCTGCGGTGAACAGCAGCTTGTCATCCAGCACGCCCAGGGTATCACTCAGCAGCCAGCCCTGCGTGCGGGTGCGCCCGCTGGTCAGCGGATCGCTGTATTTGCCGCCAGAGCCGCTGAAGTTGCTGCTGTCCGGCATAGCCACGCCGGTGTTGTGATAGATGTTGGTGGTCGGGTTATCTGCCGCCGCCGACATTTTCCACGCGATTTTTTCGTTTTTGGTCATCGCTGAATACCCGACGTTGACCTTGTGCGAGACAAAACCGGTGTCAAAGTTACCGCGAATGCCCGCCATGCCGCTGACGGAATCGCTGATGCGGTTGGTATCAAGGCGGCTGACCGTCGCATTACCGCTCTTATCGAGGAGCTTCGGCGCGCTGTAGATCCCTTCTTCGTGCGCGTGCTGCGCGCCGAGACCGGTATATGCCGTCCAGCTATCGGTGATGTCATACTCGCTGCGCCACATCCCGAACTCGTTTTCGATATCGCTGTAGGCCCACTTCTGCGAGAAGTTGCGATCGTTCTTCGGCGGCTCAGGCACAAAGTCCACCGCCGAGATGTTGACGCTGGTTGGGCTGCCGTGGAAGGTTTTTTTCTGGTAGCCCAGGTCCAGCGAGGTGCGGAAGCGGTCGCCTTTGTAATCCAGGCCGGTGGAGAGCAGCGTGGTGCGGCGGCGGTCGTTCGGCACGCCGGTTTCCCCTTCGCGATGCACGAGGTTCACGCGCGCGCCAAACTGGTCGTTATCGCCAAAGCGACGACCCGCATCCAGCGTGGTGCCAATCTGGGAATCCGAGGTGTAGTCAACGCCCACTTTCGCCTGCGGGGTGTCGCCCGCGTGTTTTGGCTCAAGGTTGATCATCCCGCCCACGCCGGAGCTTGCGGCGCCGTTCATCAGGGAGTTGGCCCCTTTGAAAATCTCGATACGGTCGACCATCTGGGCATCCACCACCTGACGCGGCAGCACCCCGGACAATCCGCCAAAGGTCATATCGTCGCCGTCAAACTTCAGGCCGCGAATGCGGAAGGTTTCCGCGCTGTTGCCGTAACCCTGAACAAATTGTACGCCCGCGTCGTTGGCAACCACGTCAGCAATGGTTTTTGCCTGCTGATCTTCCACCAGCTTCGAGGTGTAGCTGATGATGTTGAACGGCACGTCCATGGCGTTCTGCTGACCGAGCATACCCATGCGCCCGCCGTTCGCCACCTGGCCGTCGAGGAAGGCTGGAAGCAGCTGGTCACCACCGGGTTTGAAATCACTCCCCGCCGTGGACTGGACCACGATGGTGTCCTCTTTTTTCTCATCCGCCGCAAAAGCGGAGTGTGTAACCGCGCCGATGGCAATCGCCAGCAGCGTTTTGTGCATTGTGGTGTTGTTCATAATGAGCTCTTAACGTGCGCGCAAAAATGACCCGTTGTCGGGCCTTAAAAGTTATTAAAAGAAATGCAAATGAGAACTATACGCATTATGAATGCGTAATCAAGTGTCAACGGGCATCTCTGAGCGAGAAGAGACAAGAAACAAGGCTGGCGGGAGGTATGGCGCGCAACCACCCCGAAACAGGGGTGGTTGCTAAGGCATTATTTTTTCTTGAAAATATCGGCGGTACCGTGAATTTTGTTGTTGGTGTTGCCGGAAGTCAGCACCAGAACATCAGCACCTTCTTTATCGGCTTTCTCGATCAGCTCTTTTTTCGCGTCGTCTACCGAGACTTCATTGGAAGTGCTAACCGTACCGATTTTTTCATACTGTGATTCCACTTTCTCAAACTCGTTTTTCGTCAGCAGTTCAGCCGCAAAGGTATTGGTGGTAAACAGAAATGCAGCGCCCATCAAAATAGCAGTCGTTTTTTTCATAACCTTTTTCCTTGAGATTAATCAGCAACTACGAAAAGCCCCACGAGTAAGAGTGAGGTGATATGAGCATGGTAGAGGAATAGCAAAATTGCCATAGGGTAAGAAAAATACTGTTATAACAGTCAATTGTGCTGTGAAAAATGTGCGTTAACGCTACTTTCGCGAGGGGTATTTCATGGAGAAAATCAGCAGGACGTCGCGCAGGCGGCAATCTGTGAAATTTAATGGCACGCCCTGTAGGATTCGAACCTACGACCTACGGCTTAGAAGAACGTAGAGTACTATTTAACGCACTGTAATATCATTGGTTTTTCCGCGCTCGCTACGCATTTGTGTCATTACGTGTCGTTACCTGCTTTCTCGTTTTCTTGTGATACATCCATGCATGACACATCTATGACACAGAGAATGCATAGCCATGCCACCAGACATCGCTATGTAATTTCCCGGTCCCCCAACTTTGCGTAGCTCCTTCCAGTTTCGTAACACGAAGCTTTACGCCTACCTCTACCATCAGCATAATCCCCACCGATCCGATTGTAAGACTTAACCAGCGCGCGCTACTTTTTCTCCCTGCCCTATACTTTCAGTCTGTCTGACTGGAGGTTTCTATGTGTGGACGTTTTGCACAAGCCCAAACCCGTGAAGAATATCTGGCATATCTGGCCGATGAAGCCGATCGTGACATCGCTTATGACCCGGAACCTATTGGCCGATTCAACGTCGCACCCGGTACCAAGGTCCTGCTACTGAGCGAACGCGACGAGCAACTGCACCTCGATCCTGTGTTCTGGGGATATGCACCCGGGTGGTGGGATAAATCCCCTTTGATTAACGCGCGCGTCGAGACGGCGGCCACCAGCCGAATGTTCAAGCCTCTCTGGCAGCATGGCCGGGCGATCTGCTTTGCTGACGGCTGGTTCGAATGGAAGAAAGAAGGCGACAAGAAGCAGCCCTACTTCATTCACCGCGCCGACGGCCAGCCAATATTCATGGCAGCGATCGGTAGCACGCCATTTGAAAGCGGCGATGAAGCAGAAGGTTTTCTGATTGTGACGTCCGCAGCTGATAAAGGCCTAGTCGATATCCACGACCGCCGTCCACTTGTTCTTTCACCGGAAACTGCCCGCGAATGGATGCGCCAGGATATAGGCGGAAAGGAAGCTGAAGAGATAGCTGCCGACGGTGCTGTGCCCGCCGACAAGTTTATCTGGCACGCCGTTACGCGTGCCGTGGGGAATGTTAAGAACCAGGGGCCGGAACTAATCGAGGCAGCACAATAAAAAGTTAAAGAAACCAGGCGCGTTCTAAATGAGCGAGAAGTGAACATTTAGATAGGCATCGCCTTGCTATCCGCCCATATTAAAGCCGGATTTTTGAAAATCTCTGTAGACTTCCGGATTGTTGAAGGCCGGGAATTTAGCTTTATGGGCTGCTGATTCAATCGCTTCGCAATAGGCTTTATTACCATTGCTGGTTGATATTTTTAAAGCCGTGCCATCCTGAGCAAATTCAATATGCAACCTGCATTTTTTTCCCTTCCATTTCTGAGGCTCATCAAGTTTGTCATTTATTGCCGCCCTGATTGCCCGAGCTTGCTTACCCCATTCATCCTGATCATCCCAGCGTCCTGAACTGCAATTACCCGTAGCTGTGGTCTTATGGCAGTCAGAAGGATGCAACGGCGCACATCCCGCGACCAGGCTGAACGCAATGGTTGATATAACGATTTTCTGTACTGTATTAGACAATCCCATATCTTGCCCCTAAATCCCTTTAAACCTCAGCAATATTGGCACATTCTTCCTTCATTCTGCCATCTTTTCAACTACTAATTTTTTTGCAATCGCAATTCTTCGTCCCCTTCTGGAATAAAGCGGACCAAGACATCAAGAAAATTTATCGGACTCTAAGCAAATCTGAATATCTCGTGGTATATCGAGGCGACAGCATTTCACGCTTCATCTGCCACTGCTGCTGTATACCCTGCCCGGCAAAATAGAGCGTGCCCTTTCCGTCCTTTGCATTCAGGTGATCCAGCACTTCCATTAACTTCTCGCTACCAGCTCGAGGCGCACTGTCGTCAAAAAGATTTAGCTGGGCCACGCCCTGGCTGAAGAAGTCGCCCAGCATGACACCCGCTTTCTGGTACCGGTGACCGTCCTTCCATATTTTGTCCAGACACTTTACCGCGGCATTGATGATGTCTCTGCTGTCCTGAGTTGGCGTGAGCAGCCTTACCGATGCGCTGTTTCCGTAATACGGCTCATTAAGGGCAAATGGAGAGGTCTTGACGAAAGCGGAGATAAAACGGCAGTACTGATGCTCACCACGTAGCTTTTCAGCTCCACGGGCCGCATAACTGCAAATCGCCTGCCGCATGTGTTCATAGTCAGTAATACGTTCGCCAAACGATCGGCTGCATACAATTTCCTGCTTTACCGGGGCGAACTCCTCCAGATCCAGGCATGGCTCGCCGCGCAGCTCCCGAACGGTTCGCTCCAGAACAACGTTAAAGTGTTTACGGATAATCCACGTGCTTTGTTCTGAGAGGTCTAGTGCCGTTTTGATGCCCATAGCGTTCAGCTTTTTGCTGATGCGCCGACCAACGCCCCAGACATCCTCTACAGGAACCAGTGCCAGTAGTCTTCGCTGCCGGTCGACGTTTGAGAGATCGACCACCCCGCCCGTCTGCCGCTGCCATTTTTTCGCAGCATGGTTAGCCAGCTTAGCCAGCGTCTTGGTCTGGGCTATTCCTACGCCGACTGTGAGATGTGTCCGCTGTAAAATAGTCGCGCGGATCTCTTTCCCGAACTCAGTCAGGTCACGGCAATTCCTTACGCCGGTAAGGTCGCAAAAGGCTTCGTCTATGCTGTAAATTTCCACACGCGGGCTCATTTCTTCCAACGTAGTCATCACCCGGCTGGACATATCTGCATAGAGCTCGTAGTTGCTGCTGAAGCAAACAACCCCAGCTCGCCGGAACAACTCCTTCTGCTTGAAGAACGGCTCTCCCATCGCTATCCCGGCAGCCTTTGCCTCGGCGCTACGTGCTATTACGCAGCCGTCATTATTCGACAGAACGACAACTGGCCGCCCGCGCAGGTCGGGTCTGAATACTGTTTCACAGCTTGCATAAAATGAGTTCACATCGACAAGGGCAAACATCACATCACCGGATTGTCGTCGTCATCCCTCGCATGATTGATGAAGAACGTCAGCCTACCCAGCACTTCCACTCCTTCAAGCGCTAATCCCTCAATCGCTTCACCATCATCCGTAATGAGCGCCTTGCCCATGAGTTTTGCAAATTGTGTGTGCCCGTCGCACAAAATTAACAACACATCTCCAGGTGTCTTTTTCGTTGCTGGCTCTATGACCGCAAACCCCACATCCGTTTCAAGCACCCTGCTATCAGCCCCCATGTTGCACAGAATTGCTGGGGTTAGTCGGCGCTCAATGTAGTCTGTTGCTGGTGAAGGAAATCCCATTAAAGAACCCTCCCCATGTTTCTCAGGATCCAGTACCTGTTGTCGCTACCGTCTGTCGTCTTGTCAGCGAAGCCTGGCTGATTGCGCTCTATCCATGCATTGGCGTCGGCTCGGGTGAAGTGCCAGTTAAAACCACGCAACTTTTCTATAAAGCTGTCTGTTCTCAGGTAGCGGTAGCCCTTTGGGTTAAGCTCTATGGCCGCAATAAAGGCGGCCTGTATATCTGAAATTCGGGGCATAATCTGCACTCCCTTTATTACTGTGTTTATATACAGTAGTTTCAAATGGAATGCAGATCAATTTGGGTTCGCCTATTAATTTTTAAGGCTGAATGTCCTCAGGCTGCTCTGTCAGTTCAAGAGAAGCTTCGGAAGCTCTTGTTTTCCAGATGCTATCCTCTGGCATATCGAGGCGAACGTCGATCCAGCTGTTGGCAGGAACATCTATAGGAGCCCCTTTCGTTTTAACAATTTCGCCTTCTTCGCTGAGTATGTATTTCCGCTTAAAAAGCCGAATCGTCAGCCCACCGCTTTCTGTCTGCTCTGCTTCAACAACACCCAGTTCCCCCATGCCGCCAGGGTCCATTGGCGGCAGCAGCTGCCAGCCTTCTGATGCCAGGCCTGCCGAACCTGTCAGCACATAAACACCAACATCGACCCGGGAAATTTTGATTCCTTCAGCTTCGGTGTTCGCAGTACCGCAGCCGCACCAGGCGAATTCCTGTTCGTCGATGTCAGTGCGCTGACATTCCTTCTGGCTTTTCACAATACGGGCTACAGGCGATGCCGCTTTTAGTGTGCCATCACTCGCCTTAGTTGT
>NZ_JBMKIA010000040.1:0-26365 GCF_049238215.1 Enterobacter cloacae complex sp. IR5441 | reverse complement strand
GAAGTGTACATTCTGTCCAAAGACGAAGGCGGCCGTCATACTCCGTTCTTCAAAGGCTACCGTCCACAGTTCTACTTCCGTACAACTGACGTGACCGGTACCATCGAACTGCCAGAAGGCGTAGAGATGGTAATGCCAGGCGACAACATCAAGATGGTTGTGACGCTGATCCACCCAATCGCGATGGACGACGGTCTGCGTTTCGCAATCCGTGAAGGCGGCCGTACCGTTGGCGCGGGCGTTGTTGCTAAAGTTCTGGGCTAATTAATTATCCCTGAAATAAAAAGGACGCTCCGGCGTCCTTTTTTGTTTTCTGCCGTTGGGGCATTGTCATAAAAATTCGCATTTTTTGCTTTCTCCCGCCACGTATTCCGAAGCCCGTGCTATTGTAATCATAACCATTCTCACTTACACTTTGCGCATATTTTGAACGGGAGTCTTTATGTACGTTTGTTTATGTAATGGTGTAAGCGACAAAAAAATTCGTCAGGCCGTTCGCCAGTTTCAACCACAATCTTTCCAGCAGCTTCGCAAGTTTGTTCCGGTGGGAAATCAATGCGGTAAATGCGTTCGCGCAGCGCGTGAGATCATGCAGGACGAACTGATGCAGATCCCGGAATTCAAAGAGATCGCGTAAGCCTCTATCTTTTTTTTGACATCCCCGTAGCCCGATCTACGCTTCAATGAGTGGAAGCGGAGGGACTATATAATGAAAGGTGATGTTAAAATCATAAGTTATCTCAATAAATTATTGGGAAATGAGCTTGTCGCAATCAATCAGTATTTTCTCCATGCAAGAATGTTTAAAAACTGGGGACTGACTCGCCTCAACGATGTTGAATACCATGAGTCCATTGATGAAATGAAACACGCCGATAAATACATTGAGCGTATTTTATTCCTCGAAGGCATTCCTAACCTACAGGATCTCGGAAAACTGGGCATCGGAGAAGATGTCGAAGAGATGCTGCGTTCTGATCTCCGGCTGGAGCTGGAGGGTGCAAAAGATCTGCGTGAAGCCATTGCCTATGCGGACAGCGTACATGACTACGTCAGCCGCGATATGATGATCCAGATCCTGGCCGATGAAGAAGGGCACATCGACTGGCTTGAGACCGAACTGGATCTCATTAGCAAAATTGGCCTACAGAACTACCTTCAGTCTCAGATCAAAGTGGAAAGTTAATCAGGCTTTCCCAGCCAACGCATAAACCCGCTGCCGCCAGAAATGGCCCAAAAGGCAGTGGGTTTTTTAATGCCTGCTTATCAGGGGTAAACAACGAGAAAGCAACCAGATACAGCAGAGCCATTAACGCGGCCACTAATGCCAGTATTGGTAGTACACACCAGCCATGCCATGCCCCCAGCGCCGCCAGATATTTTATGTCGCCATATCCCATCCCTTCACGTCGGCAGATGAGCCGGTATCCCCAATAGATAATGGCGAATCCGGCATATCCTGTCATCGCACCCACTACCGCGCTCGGCAAAAAATCAGGATGGAGACAAAGCTGGTAGAGCAGGCCCGTCCATAGCAGCGGGCAAAGAAATTTATCGGGAAGAAGCCCCGTGCGGATATCGGTGCGAACAAGCAAGGCCGATAACGCAAAATAGATCAACAGAAAGGGGAGGGACAGTAGCATAGCGAGAGCCTCAAAATGGTTTGAGCGCATACTCGTAATAATCTGCATGCCCGGCAATGTGTAAAAACAGCAATTGCGTAGCGGCTTCATACAAAGAGTTGAGAAGGGATACTTTGCATAAAAAATTGCGCGGCCTTACGTATAGTACGTCTTTGGCGCTTAATTTCTAAACGGCACTTGCGTCTTTCTCTGATTTACGTATAATGCGCGGGCTTGTCGTAATTGACGGCGGGTTCAATCTGAACCAGAGTAGCTCACTTTGTTACTCAACAATGCTCCCAATTGGGGAGCTACGTAAGAACGGTTACACTCTCCCATCAATCGTAATGGGTTTGAGGAGTAATCATTTCGTTTATAAAATAATTGGAGCTCTGGTCTCATGCAGAACCAAAGAATCCGTATCCGCCTTAAAGCGTTTGATCATCGTCTGATCGATCAATCAACCGCGGAAATCGTCGAGACTGCTAAGCGCACTGGTGCGCAAGTCCGTGGTCCGATCCCGCTGCCGACCCGCAAAGAGCGCTTTACCGTTCTGATCTCTCCGCACGTTAACAAAGATGCGCGTGATCAGTACGAAATCCGCACTCACAAGCGTCTGGTTGACATCGTTGAGCCAACTGAGAAAACCGTTGATGCTCTGATGCGTCTGGATCTGGCTGCCGGTGTAGACGTGCAGATCAGCCTGGGTTAATCAGGTCATCGAGCGATTGAGAGGTTGAAACAATGATTGGTTTAGTCGGTAAAAAAGTGGGTATGACCCGCATCTTCACTGAAGATGGCGTTTCTATCCCAGTAACCGTAATCGAAGTTGAAGCAAACCGCGTTACTCAGGTTAAAGATCTGGCTAACGATGGCTACCGCGCTATTCAGGTTACCACTGGTGCTAAAAAAGCTAACCGTGTAACCAAACCAGAAGCGGGTCACTTCGCTAAAGCTGGCGTTGAAGCTGGCCGTGGTCTGTGGGAATTCCGTCTTGCTGAAGGCGAAGAGTTCACCGTAGGTCAGGACATTAGCGTTGAGCTGTTTGCTGACGTTAAAAAAGTTGACGTAACCGGTACCTCTAAAGGTAAAGGTTTTGCTGGTACCGTTAAGCGCTGGAACTTCCGTACCCAGGACGCTACTCACGGTAACTCCTTGTCTCACCGCGTTCCGGGTTCTATCGGTCAGAACCAGACTCCGGGCAAAGTGTTCAAAGGCAAGAAAATGGCAGGTCAGCTGGGCAACGAACGTGTAACCGTTCAGAGCCTGGACGTAGTACGTGTTGACGCTGAGCGCAACCTGCTGCTGGTTAAAGGTGCGGTCCCGGGTGCAACCGGTAGCGACCTGATCGTTAAACCAGCTGTGAAGGCGTAAGGGGATAGCAATGGAATTAGTATTGAAAGACGCGCAGAGCGCGCTGACTGTTTCCGAAACTACCTTCGGTCGTGATTTCAACGAAGCGCTGGTTCACCAGGTTGTTGTTGCTTATGCAGCTGGTGCTCGTCAGGGTACTCGTGCTCAGAAGACTCGTGCTGAAGTAACTGGTTCAGGCAAAAAGCCATGGCGCCAGAAAGGTACCGGCCGTGCGCGTTCAGGTTCTATCAAGAGCCCGATCTGGCGTTCAGGTGGCGTGACCTTCGCTGCGCGTCCACAGGACCACAGTCAAAAAGTTAACAAAAAGATGTACCGCGGCGCGCTGAAAAGCATTCTGTCCGAACTGGTACGTCAGGATCGTCTGATCGTTGTCGAGAAGTTCTCTGTTGAAGCGCCTAAAACTAAGCTGCTGGCACAGAAACTGAAAGACATGGCTCTGGAAGATGTGCTGATCATCACCGGTGAGCTGGACGAGAACCTGTTCCTGGCCGCGCGTAACCTGCACAAGGTTGACGTACGCGACGCGACTGGTATCGACCCGGTTAGCCTGATCGCCTTCGACAAAGTCGTAATGACTGCTGATGCTGTTAAGCAAGTTGAGGAGATGCTGGCATGATTCGTGAAGAACGTCTGCTGAAGGTGCTGCGCGCACCGCACGTTTCTGAAAAAGCGTCTACTGCGATGGAAAAAACAAACACCATCGTTCTCAAAGTTGCTAAAGACGCGACCAAAGCAGAGATCAAAGCTGCTGTGCAGAAACTGTTTGAAGTCGAAGTCGAAGTCGTTAACACCCTGGTAGTTAAAGGGAAAGTTAAACGTCACGGACAGCGTATCGGTCGTCGTAGCGACTGGAAAAAAGCTTACGTCACCCTGAAAGAAGGCCAGAACCTGGACTTCGTTGGCGGCGCTGAGTAAGTCGGAGGAGTAATACAATGGCAGTTGTTAAATGTAAACCGACATCTCCGGGTCGTCGCCACGTAGTTAAAGTGGTTAACCCTGAGCTGCACAAGGGCAAACCTTTTGCTCCGTTGCTGGAAAAAAACAGCAAATCCGGTGGTCGTAACAACAATGGCCGTATCACCACTCGTCACATCGGTGGTGGCCACAAGCAGGCTTATCGTATTGTTGACTTCAAACGCAACAAAGACGGTATCCCAGCAGTTGTTGAGCGTCTTGAGTACGATCCGAACCGTTCCGCGAACATCGCGCTGGTTCTGTACAAAGATGGCGAACGCCGTTACATCCTGGCCCCTAAAGGCCTGAAAGCTGGCGACCAGATTCAGTCTGGCGTTGATGCTGCAATCAAAGCAGGCAACACCCTGCCGATGCGCAATATCCCGGTTGGTTCTACCGTTCATAACGTAGAAATGAAACCAGGTAAAGGCGGTCAGCTGGCGCGTTCCGCGGGTACTTACGTTCAGATCGTTGCGCGTGACGGTGCTTATGTCACCCTGCGTCTGCGTTCTGGTGAAATGCGTAAAGTCGAAGCAGACTGCCGCGCTACTCTGGGCGAAGTTGGCAATGCTGAGCATATGCTGCGCGTTCTGGGTAAAGCTGGTGCTGCACGCTGGCGTGGTGTTCGTCCTACCGTTCGCGGTACTGCGATGAACCCAGTCGACCACCCACATGGTGGTGGTGAAGGTCGTAACTTTGGTAAGCACCCGGTAACTCCGTGGGGCGTTCAGACCAAAGGTAAGAAGACCCGCAGCAACAAGCGTACTGATAAATTTATCGTACGTCGCCGTAGCAAATAATTTTAGAGGATAAGCCATGCCACGTTCTCTCAAGAAAGGTCCTTTTATTGACCTGCACTTGCTGAAGAAGGTAGAGAAAGCGGTGGAAAGCGGAGACAAGAAGCCCCTGCGCACTTGGTCCCGTCGTTCAACGATCTTTCCTAACATGATCGGTTTGACCATCGCTGTCCATAATGGTCGTCAGCACGTTCCAGTCTTTGTTACCGACGAAATGGTTGGTCACAAACTGGGTGAATTCGCACCGACTCGTACTTATCGCGGCCACGCTGCTGATAAAAAAGCGAAGAAGAAATAAGGTAGGAGGAAGAGATGGAAACTTTAGCTCAACATCGCCATGCTCGTTCTTCTGCACAGAAGGTTCGCCTTGTTGCTGACCTGATTCGCGGTAAGAAAGTGTCGCAGGCCCTGGACATCCTGACCTATACCAACAAGAAAGCTGCGGTATTGGTCAAGAAAGTACTGGAATCTGCCATTGCTAACGCTGAACACAACGATGGCGCTGACATCGACGATCTGAAAGTCGCGAAAATTTTCGTAGATGAAGGCCCAAGCATGAAGCGCATTATGCCGCGTGCGAAAGGTCGTGCAGATCGCATCCTGAAGCGCACCAGCCACATTACTGTGGTTGTGTCCGATCGCTGAGACTCTGGAGACTAGCAATGGGTCAGAAAGTACATCCTAATGGTATTCGCCTGGGTATTGTAAAACCATGGAACTCTACCTGGTTTGCGAACACCAAAGAATTCGCTGACAACCTGGACAGCGATTTTAAAGTACGTCAGTACCTGACTAAGGAACTGGCTAAAGCGTCTGTATCTCGTATCGTTATCGAGCGTCCAGCTAAGAGCATCCGTGTGACTATTCACACTGCTCGCCCTGGCATCGTTATCGGTAAGAAAGGCGAAGACGTAGAAAAACTGCGCAAGGTCGTAGCGGATATCGCTGGCGTTCCTGCACAGATCAATATCGCTGAAGTTCGTAAGCCTGAACTGGACGCTAAATTGGTTGCTGACAGCATCACTTCTCAGCTGGAACGTCGCGTTATGTTCCGTCGTGCTATGAAGCGTGCTGTACAGAACGCAATGCGTCTGGGCGCTAAAGGTATCAAAGTTGAAGTTAGCGGCCGTCTGGGCGGCGCGGAAATCGCACGTACCGAATGGTACCGCGAAGGTCGCGTACCGCTGCACACTCTGCGTGCTGACATCGACTACAACACCTCTGAAGCGCACACCACTTACGGTGTAATCGGCGTTAAGGTATGGATCTTCAAAGGTGAGATCCTGGGTGGTATGGCTGCTGTTGAACAACCGGAAAAACCGGCTGCTCAACCTAAAAAGCAGCAGCGTAAAGGCCGTAAATAAGGAGCGTCGCTGATGTTACAACCAAAGCGTACAAAATTCCGTAAAGTGCACAAAGGCCGCAACCGTGGTCTGGCGCAGGGTACGGATGTTAGCTTCGGCACTTTCGGTCTGAAAGCTGTTGGCCGTGGTCGTCTGACTGCACGTCAGATCGAAGCAGCACGTCGTGCAATGACCCGTGCAGTTAAGCGTCAAGGTAAGATCTGGATCCGTGTATTCCCGGACAAACCGATCACCGAGAAGCCACTGGAAGTTCGTATGGGTAAAGGTAAAGGTAACGTGGAGTACTGGGTTGCCTTGATCCAACCGGGCAAAGTCCTTTATGAAATGGACGGTGTTCCGGAAGAGCTGGCCCGTGAAGCCTTCGGCCTGGCAGCAGCGAAACTGCCTATCAAAACCACCTTTGTAACTAAGACGGTGATGTAATGAAAGCAAAAGAGCTGCGTGAAAAAAGCGTTGAAGAGCTGAACGCTGAGCTGCTGAACCTGCTGCGTGAGCAGTTCAACCTGCGTATGCAGGCTGCAAGTGGCCAGCTGCAACAGACTCACCTGCTGAAGCAAGTGCGTCGCAATGTTGCGCGCGTTAAGACTTTACTGACTCAGAAGGCGGGTGCGTAATGACCGATAAAATCCGTACTCTGCAAGGTCGTGTTGTTAGCGATAAAATGGAGAAATCCATTGTTGTAGCTATCGAACGTTTTGTGAAACACCCGATCTACGGTAAATTCATCAAGCGTACGACCAAACTGCACGTACATGACGAGAACAACGAATGTGGTATCGGCGACAAGGTTGAAATCCGTGAATGCCGTCCACTGTCCAAGACTAAGTCCTGGACGCTGGTTCGCGTTGTAGAGAAAGCGGTTCTGTAATAGAGTACGCATTCTCAATACGAATAAACGGCTCAGCGATGAGCCGTTTATTTTTTCTACCCATATTGCAGAAGCGGTGTTATAATGCCGCGCCCTCGATATGGGGCTTTTTAACGGCTCTGATTTTAGAGTCTCAGGTAGTAGTTGACATTAGCGGAGCACTAAAATGATCCAAGAACAGACTATGCTGAACGTCGCCGACAACTCCGGTGCACGTCGCGTAATGTGTATCAAGGTTCTGGGTGGCTCGCACCGTCGCTACGCAGGCGTAGGCGACATCATCAAGATCACCATCAAGGAAGCAATTCCACGTGGTAAGGTCAAAAAAGGTGATGTGCTGAAGGCGGTAGTGGTGCGCACCAAGAAGGGTGTTCGTCGCCCTGACGGTTCTGTCATTCGCTTCGATGGTAATGCATGCGTTATTTTAAACAATAACAGCGAGCAGCCTATCGGCACGCGTATCTTTGGGCCGGTAACTCGTGAACTTCGTACTGAGAAGTTCATGAAAATTATCTCTCTGGCACCAGAAGTACTCTAAGGAGCGAATCATGGCAGCGAAAATCCGTCGTGATGACGAAGTTATCGTGTTAACCGGTAAAGATAAAGGTAAACGCGGTAAAGTAAAAAATGTTCTGTCTTCCGGCAAACTTGTCGTTGAAGGTATCAACCTGGTTAAGAAACATCAGAAGCCGGTTCCGGCCCTGAACCAACCAGGCGGCATCGTTGAAAAAGAAGCTGCTATTCAGGTTTCTAACGTTGCAATCTTCAATGCGGCTACCGGCAAGGCTGACCGTGTAGGCTTTAGATTCGAAGACGGTAAAAAAGTCCGTTTCTTCAAATCTAACAGCGAAACTATCAAGTAATTTGGAGTAGTACGATGGCGAAACTGCATGATTACTACAAAGACGAAGTAGTTAACAAACTCATGACTGAGTTTAACTACAATTCTGTCATGCAAGTCCCTCGGGTCGAGAAGATCACCCTGAACATGGGTGTTGGTGAAGCGATCGCTGACAAGAAACTGCTGGATAACGCAGCAGCTGACCTGACAGCAATCTCCGGTCAAAAACCGCTGATCACCAAAGCACGCAAATCTGTTGCAGGCTTCAAAATCCGTCAGGGCTATCCGATCGGCTGTAAAGTAACTCTGCGTGGCGAACGCATGTGGGAGTTCCTTGAGCGCCTGATCACTATTGCTGTTCCACGTATCCGTGACTTCCGTGGCTTGTCCGCTAAGTCTTTCGACGGTCGTGGTAACTACAGCATGGGTGTCCGTGAGCAGATCATCTTCCCAGAAATCGACTACGATAAAGTCGACCGCGTGCGTGGTTTGGATATTACCATTACCACTACTGCGAAATCTGATGAAGAAGGCCGTGCTCTGCTGGCTGCCTTTGACTTCCCGTTCCGCAAGTAAGGTAGGGTTACTGAATGGCTAAGCAATCAATGAAAGCACGCGAAGTAAAGCGCGTAGCTTTAGCTGATAAATTCTTCGCTAAACGCGCTGAACTGAAAGCGATCATTTCTGATGTGAACGCTTCCGACGAAGATCGTTGGAATGCGGTTCTCAAGCTGCAGTCTCTGCCGCGTGATTCCAGCCCGTCTCGTCAGCGTAACCGCTGTCGTCAAACAGGTCGTCCACATGGTTATGTGGGCAAGTTTGGGTTGAGCCGTATCAAACTGCGTGAAGCCGCCATGCGCGGTGAAGTGCCAGGCTTGAAAAAGGCTAGCTGGTAATTACCAATTGAATCACGGGAGTAAAGACAGATGAGCATGCAAGATCCGATCGCGGATATGCTGACCCGTATCCGTAACGGTCAGGCCGCGAACAAAGTTGCGGTCACCATGCCTTCCGCCAAGCTGAAAGTGGCAATTGCCAACGTGCTGAAGGAAGAAGGTTTTATCGAAGATTTTAAAGTTGAAGGCGACACCAAGCCGGAACTGGAACTTACTCTCAAGTATTTCCAGGGTAAAGCTGTTGTAGAAAGCATTCAGCGTGTCAGCCGCCCAGGCCTGCGCATCTATAAGAAAAAAGATGAGCTGCCAAAAGTAATGGCTGGTCTTGGTATCGCAGTTGTTTCTACCTCTAAAGGTGTTATGACTGATCGTGCAGCGCGCCAGGCTGGTCTTGGTGGCGAAATTATCTGCTACGTAGCCTAATCGGAGGAAAGAATGTCTCGTGTTGCTAAAGCACCGGTCGTTATTCCTGCCGGCGTTGATGTAAAAATCGACGGTCAGGTTATTACGATCAAAGGTAAAAACGGCGAGCTGACTCGTACCCTCAACAATGCTGTTGAAGTTAAACATGCAGATAACGCTCTGACCTTCGGTCCACGTGATGGTTTCGTGGATGGATGGGCTCAGGCTGGTACCGCGCGTGCCCTGCTGAACTCAATGGTTGTTGGTGTTACCGAAGGCTTCACTAAAAAGCTTCAGCTGGTTGGTGTAGGTTATCGTGCAGCTATCAAAGGGAATGCAGTAGGCCTGTCTCTGGGCTTCTCACACCCTGTTGAGCATCCGCTGCCGGCCGGTATCACTGCAGAATGCCCGACTCAGACTGAAATCGTGCTGAAAGGCGCTGATAAACAGCTGATCGGTCAGGTTGCAGCAGATCTGCGCGCCTACCGTCGTCCTGAGCCTTATAAAGGCAAGGGTGTTCGTTACGCCGACGAAGTCGTGCGTACCAAAGAGGCTAAGAAGAAGTAAGGTAACACTATGGATAAGAAATCTGCTCGTATCCGTCGTGCGACCCGCGCACGCCGCAAGCTCAAAGAGCTGGGTGCAACTCGCCTGGTGGTACATCGTACCCCGCGTCATATTTACGCACAGGTAATTGCACCGAACGGTTCTGAAGTTCTGGTAGCTGCTTCTACTGTAGAAAAAGCTATCTCAGAACAATTGAAGTATACCGGTAACAAAGACGCCGCAGCAGCTGTAGGTAAAGCTGTCGCTGAACGCGCTCTGGAAAAAGGCATCAGCAATGTTTCCTTTGACCGTTCCGGGTTCCAATATCATGGTCGTGTCCAGGCACTGGCAGATGCTGCCCGTGAAGCTGGCCTTCAGTTCTAAGGTAGAGGTGTAAGATGGCTCACATCGAAAAACAGGCTGGCGAACTGCAGGAAAAGCTGATCGCGGTAAACCGCGTATCTAAAACCGTTAAAGGTGGTCGTATTTTCTCCTTCACAGCTCTGACTGTAGTGGGTGATGGTAACGGTCGCGTTGGTTTTGGTTACGGTAAAGCGCGTGAAGTTCCAGCAGCGATCCAGAAAGCGATGGAAAAAGCCCGTCGCAATATGATTAACGTCGCGCTGAACAACGGTACCCTGCAACACCCAGTTAAAGGTGTTCACACGGGTTCTCGTGTATTCATGCAGCCAGCTTCCGAAGGTACCGGTATCATCGCCGGTGGTGCAATGCGCGCCGTTCTGGAAGTTGCTGGAGTTCATAACGTTCTGGCTAAAGCATATGGTTCCACCAACCCGATCAACGTGGTTCGTGCAACTATTGATGGCCTGGAAAATATGAATTCTCCAGAAATGGTCGCTGCCAAGCGTGGTAAATCCGTTGAAGAAATTCTGGGGTAATTGACCATGGCAAAGACTATTAAAATCACTCAAACCCGCAGTGCAATCGGTCGTCTGCCGAAACACAAGGCAACGCTGCTTGGCCTGGGTCTGCGTCGTATTGGTCATACCGTTGAGCGCGAGGATACTCCTGCTGTTCGTGGTATGGTCAACGCGGTTTACTTCATGGTTAAAGTTGAGGAGTAAGAGATGCGTTTAAATACTCTGTCTCCGGCCGAAGGCTCTAAAAAGGCGGGTAAACGCCTGGGTCGTGGTATCGGTTCTGGCCTCGGCAAAACCGGTGGTCGTGGTCACAAAGGTCAGAATTCTCGTTCTGGCGGTGGCGTACGTCGCGGTTTCGAGGGTGGCCAGATGCCACTGTACCGTCGTCTGCCGAAGTTCGGCTTCACCTCTCGCAAAGCAGCGATCACAGCGGAAATCCGTTTGTCTGACCTGGCGAAAGTTGAAGGCGGCGTTGTAGACCTGAACACGCTGAAAGCGGCTAACATTATCGGTATCCAGATCGAGTTCGCGAAAGTGATCCTGGCTGGTGAAGTTTCTACTCCGGTAACTGTTCGTGGCCTGCGTGTTACTAAAGGTGCTCGTGCTGCTATCGAAGCTGCTGGCGGTAAAATTGAGGAATAAGTAGCAGATGGCTAAGCAACCGGGATTAGATTTTCAAAGTGCCAAAGGTGGATTTGGCGAGCTGAAACGCAGACTGCTGTTTGTAATCGGCGCGCTGATTGTGTTCCGTATTGGCTCTTTTATTCCGATCCCTGGTATTGATGCCGCTGTACTTGCCAAACTGCTTGAGCAACAGCGAGGCACCATCATTGAAATGTTCAACATGTTCTCTGGTGGTGCTCTCAGCCGTGCTTCTATTTTCGCACTGGGTATTATGCCGTACATTTCGGCATCGATTATTATCCAGCTGCTGACGGTCGTTCATCCGGCCCTGGCAGAGTTGAAGAAAGAAGGGGAGTCTGGACGTCGTAAGATTAGCCAGTACACCCGTTACGGCACTCTGGTGCTGGCAATATTCCAGTCGATCGGTATTGCTACCGGTCTTCCGAATATGCCTGGTATGCAGGGCCTGGTATTAAACCCAGGCTTTGCATTCTATTTCACCGCTGTTGTAAGTCTGGTCACAGGGACCATGTTCCTGATGTGGCTCGGCGAACAGATTACTGAACGAGGTATCGGTAACGGTATCTCAATCATTATCTTCGCCGGTATCGTTGCGGGTCTCCCGCCGGCCATCGCCCATACTATCGAGCAAGCGCGTCAAGGCGACCTGCACTTCCTCCTGTTGCTGTTGGTTGCAGTATTAGTATTTGCAGTGACGTTCTTTGTTGTCTTCGTTGAACGTGGTCAACGCCGCATTGTGGTGAACTACGCTAAACGTCAGCAGGGTCGTCGTGTCTATGCTGCACAGAGCACACATTTACCGCTGAAAGTGAATATGGCGGGGGTTATCCCGGCTATCTTCGCTTCCAGTATTATTCTGTTCCCGGCAACCATCGCGTCATGGTTCGGGGGCGGTACTGGTTGGAACTGGCTGACAACAATTTCGCTGTATTTGCAGCCTGGGCAACCACTTTATGTGTTACTCTATGCGTCTGCGATCATCTTCTTCTGTTTCTTCTACACGGCGTTGGTCTTCAACCCGCGTGAAACAGCAGATAACCTGAAGAAGTCCGGTGCATTTGTACCAGGAATTCGTCCGGGAGAGCAAACGGCGAAGTATATCGATAAAGTAATGACTCGCCTGACTTTGGTTGGTGCGCTTTATATTACTTTTATCTGCCTGATCCCGGAGTTCATGCGTGATGCAATGAAAGTACCGTTCTACTTCGGTGGGACCTCACTGCTTATCGTTGTGGTCGTGATTATGGACTTTATGGCTCAAGTGCAAACTCTGATGATGTCCAGTCAGTATGAGTCTGCATTGAAGAAGGCGAACCTGAAAGGCTACGGCCGCTAACTGGTCGCCTGAGAAGTTACGGAGAGTAAAAATGAAAGTTCGTGCTTCCGTCAAGAAATTATGCCGTAACTGCAAAATCGTTAAGCGTGATGGTGTCATCCGTGTGATTTGCAGTGCCGAGCCGAAGCATAAACAGCGCCAAGGCTGATTATTTCGCATATTTTTCTTGCAAAGTTGGGTTGAGCTGGCTAGATTAGCCAGCCAATCTTTTGTATGTCTGTACGTTTCCATTTGAGTATCCTGAAAACGGGCTTTTCAGCATGGTGCGTACATATTAAATAGTAGGAGTGCATAGTGGCCCGTATAGCAGGCATTAACATTCCTGATCAGAAACATGCTGTGATCGCATTAACTTCGATCTATGGCGTCGGCAAGACCCGTTCTAAAGCCATTCTGGCTGCAGCGGGTATCGCTGAAGATGTTAAGATCAGTGAGCTGTCTGAAGAACAAATCGACACGCTGCGTGACGAAGTTGCCAAATTTGTCGTTGAAGGTGATCTGCGCCGTGAAATCAGCATGAGCATCAAGCGCCTGATGGATCTTGGTTGCTATCGCGGTTTGCGTCATCGTCGTGGTCTGCCAGTGCGCGGTCAGCGTACTAAGACCAACGCACGTACCCGTAAGGGTCCGCGCAAACCGATCAAGAAATAATCGGGGTGATTGAATAATGGCAAAGGCACCAGTTCGTGCACGTAAACGTGTAAGAAAACAAGTCTCTGACGGCGTGGCTCATATCCATGCTTCTTTCAACAACACCATCGTTACTATTACTGATCGTCAGGGTAACGCATTGGGTTGGGCAACAGCCGGTGGTTCCGGTTTCCGTGGTTCTCGCAAATCCACTCCGTTCGCAGCTCAGGTTGCAGCAGAGCGTTGCGCTGAAGCCGTAAAAGAATACGGCATCAAGAATCTGGAAGTTATGGTTAAAGGTCCGGGTCCGGGTCGTGAATCTACTGTTCGCGCTCTGAACGCCGCTGGTTTCCGCATCACGAATATTACTGATGTGACTCCGATCCCTCATAACGGTTGTCGTCCGCCGAAAAAACGTCGCGTATAACGCTCGTTTTTTAGGTTAGTTGGAGATAGAAAATGGCAAGATATTTGGGTCCTAAGCTCAAGCTGAGCCGTCGTGAGGGCACCGACTTATTCCTTAAGTCTGGCGTTCGCGCGATCGATACCAAGTGTAAAATTGAACAAGCTCCTGGCCAGCACGGTGCGCGTAAACCGCGTCTGTCTGACTATGGTGTGCAGTTGCGTGAAAAGCAAAAAGTTCGCCGTATCTACGGTGTGCTGGAGCGTCAGTTCCGTAACTACTATAAAGAAGCAGCACGTCTGAAAGGCAACACAGGTGAAAACCTGCTGGCTCTGCTGGAAGGTCGTCTGGACAACGTTGTATACCGTATGGGCTTCGGCGCGACTCGTGCTGAATCACGCCAGCTGGTTAGCCATAAAGCAATCATGGTAAACGGTCGTGTTGTTAACATCGCTTCTTATCAGGTTAAAGCGAATGACGTTGTTAGCATTCGTGAGAAAGCGAAAAAGCAATCTCGCGTGAAAGCCGCTCTGGAGCTGGCTGAGCAGCGTGAAAAGCCAACCTGGCTGGAAGTTGATGCTGGCAAGATGGAAGGTACGTTCAAGCGTCAGCCAGAACGTTCTGATCTGTCTGCGGACATTAACGAACACCTGATCGTCGAGCTTTACTCCAAGTAAAGCTTAGTACCAAAGAGAGGACACAATGCAGGGTTCTGTGACAGAGTTTCTAAAACCGCGCCTGGTAGATATCGAGCAAGTGAGTTCGACGCACGCCAAGGTGACCCTTGAGCCTTTAGAGCGTGGCTTTGGCCATACTCTGGGTAACGCACTGCGCCGTATTCTGCTCTCATCGATGCCGGGTTGCGCGGTGACCGAGGTTGAGATTGATGGTGTACTTCATGAGTACAGCACCAAAGAAGGCGTTCAGGAAGATATCCTTGAAATCCTGCTCAACCTGAAAGGGCTGGCGGTGAGAGTTCAGGGTAAAGATGAAGTTATTCTTACTCTGAATAAATCTGGCATTGGCCCTGTGACTGCAGCCGACATCACCCACGACGGTGATGTTGAAATCGTCAAGCCGCAGCACGTGATCTGCCACCTGACCGATGAGAACGCAGCTATTAGCATGCGTATCAAAGTTCAGCGCGGTCGTGGTTATGTGCCGGCTTCTGCCCGAATTCATTCGGAAGAAGATGAGCGCCCAATCGGCCGTCTGCTGGTCGACGCATGTTACAGCCCTGTAGAGCGTATTGCCTACAATGTTGAAGCAGCGCGTGTAGAACAGCGTACCGACCTGGACAAGCTGGTCATCGAAATGGAAACCAATGGCACAATCGATCCTGAAGAGGCGATTCGTCGTGCGGCAACCATCCTGGCAGAACAACTGGAAGCTTTCGTTGACTTACGTGATGTACGTCAGCCGGAAGTGAAAGAAGAGAAACCAGAATTCGATCCGATCCTGCTGCGCCCTGTTGACGATCTGGAATTGACTGTCCGCTCTGCTAACTGCCTCAAGGCAGAAGCTATCCACTATATCGGTGATCTGGTACAGCGTACCGAGGTTGAGTTGCTGAAAACGCCGAACCTGGGTAAAAAATCTCTTACCGAGATTAAAGACGTGCTGGCTTCACGTGGTCTGTCTCTGGGCATGCGCCTGGAAAACTGGCCACCGGCAAGCATTGCTGACGAGTAACCGGATCACAGGTTAAGGTTTTACTGAGAAGGATAAGGTCATGCGCCATCGTAAGAGTGGTCGTCAACTGAACCGCAACAGCAGCCATCGCCAGGCTATGTTCCGCAACATGGCAGGTTCACTGGTTCGTCATGAAATCATCAAGACGACCCTGCCTAAAGCGAAAGAGCTGCGTCGCGTAGTTGAGCCGCTGATTACTCTTGCCAAGACTGACAGCGTTGCTAATCGTCGTCTGGCATTCGCCCGTACTCGTGATAACGAGATCGTGGCAAAACTGTTTAACGAACTGGGCCCGCGTTTCGCGAGCCGTGCCGGTGGTTACACTCGCATTCTGAAGTGTGGCTTCCGTGCAGGCGACAACGCGCCGATGGCTTACATCGAGCTGGTTGATCGTTCAGAGAAAGCAGAAGCTGCTGCAGAGTAATCTGTAGTAACGTAAAAAAACCCGCCTCGGCGGGTTTTTTTATATCCGCAGAATCTCCACTTATCTACAATGTCTGTATCTTTTCTGCTCATCCCCTGGAGTTCATTATGTGGTTGCTCGATCAGTGGGCTGAACGCCATATTTGCGATGCCCAAAACAAAGGTGAGTTCGAAAATCTTCCCGGCAGCGGTGAGCCGCTGATTCTGGACGATGATTCACATATTTCCCCTGAATTACGGGCCGGTTATCGCTTACTGAAAAACGCAGGTTGTTTACCGCCTGAACTTCAGCAACGCAATGAAGCCGTCGAGCTTGCCGATCTGCTTAAAGGCATTCATAAGAATGACCCGCGGTACTCCGAAATCAGTCGTCGGTTAGCGCTCATCGAGCTAAAACTGCGCCAGACGGGAATGAATACTGACTTTTTGCATGGTGAGTACAGTGAAAGGTTAATGCAAAAAATAAACGAGGAGTAGCCATGTACCGCATAGGTGAACTTGCGAAGCTTGCTAACGTAACGCCGGATACTATCCGCTACTACGAAAAGCAGCAGATGATCGATCATGAGGTCAGAACGGAAGGTGGATTTCGCCTTTATACGGATAACGACCTGCAACGCCTTCGTTTTATCCGCTATGCACGGCAACTCGGCTTCACGCTGGAGTCGATCCGTGAACTGCTGTCGATCCGTATCGATCCTGAACATCATACGTGTCAGGAATCTAAAAGCATCGTTCAGGCCCGGCTGGATGAAGTTGAAGGACGCATTCAGGAGCTGCAAGCCATGCAGCGATCTCTGCAAAGGTTAAATGACGCGTGCTGCGGTACCGCTCATAGCAGTGTTTATTGCTCAATACTGGAAGCTCTTGAACAGGGCGCCAGTAGTGAAACTCAGGGTTGTTGATTTTTTATCAGCCAGGGACTAGACTCCCGCCGACATTAACTATGCTCAGGAGAAATGATGAGCCGCTATCAGCATACGAAGGGACAAATTAAGGATAACGCCATTGAGGCATTGCTTCACGACCCGCTTTTCAGACAGCGAGTGGAGAAGAACAAGAAAGGAAAAGGGAGTTATTTACGTAAAGGTAAACATGCACAACGGGGTAACTGGGAGGCCAGTGGCAAGCAAGCTAATCGCTTTTTTACCACTGGCCTTTCTGTTTCTGTCGCCTGATTAAACGCGGTTGTTCTGCTCTTTTAACAGATCGCGAATTTCAGTCAGTAAGACTTCTTCTTTAGTGGGTGCTGGCGGGGCAGCAGCCGGTTCTTCTTTTTTACGGTTAAGTCTGTTGATAAGTTTGATCGCCATGAAAATGGCAAATGCCACGATCACGAAATCAAATACGTTCTGAATGAATACGCCATAGTGCATTACAACCGCAGGGATATCGCCCTGAGCCTCCCGAAGGGTGAAGGCGAACTGTTTGAAATCAATGCCTCCAATCAACAGTCCTAACGGCGGCATAATAATGTCGGCGACTAATGATGAAACGATCTTACCGAACGCCGCACCAATAATGACACCCACAGCCAAATCCACCACATTCCCGCGCATCGCAAATTCGCGAAACTCTTTAATAAAACTCATTATGTTCTCCTTGTGCCAGCTGACGCCTATAAGTTTAACAAATGATTAGCTAATTGCCATTGGGGATAAATAATCGTTATGAAAAATAAAAGGCATGAAAATTAGAAGGTTAATATTTGGGTGCTCTCGTCTGAGCACCCAAATCATTACAGGAAGAACGGGCTTGGCTGGAATAAACGCTCGACGTCGGTAATAAATTTTTTATCGGTCAGGAACATAATAACGTGGTCACCCTGCTCAATACGTAAATTATCATTGGCGATCATGACATCGTTACCTCGTACTACAGCGCCGATAATGGTGCCTGGTGGAAGTTTAATTTCGTCGATCGCGCGACCAACAACGCGCGATGTCGTTTCATCCCCATGAGCGACGGCTTCAATGGCTTCAGCAACACCACGACGAAGAGATGACACGCCGACAATATCCGCTTTACGTACATGGCTTAGCAGGGCAGAAATGGTGGCTTGCTGAGGTGAAATAGCAATATCAATTACGCTACCCTGTACCAGGTCGACATAAGCCTTACGCTGGATAAGCACCATTACTTTTTTCGCCCCCATACGTTTAGCGAGCATGGCGGACATAATATTCGCTTCGTCGTCGTTGGTGACGGCAATAAAAAGATCAACCTGATCGATATGCTCTTCGGCCAGCAATTCCTGATCCGAAGCATCGCCATAAAACACGATAGTATTCTGAAGCTTTTCAGCCAGCTCCGACGCGCGCTGTTGATCTCGTTCGATCAGCTTCACGCTGTAGTCTTTTTCCAGCCGTCTCGCCAGACCTGCGCCAATATTACCGCCGCCAACCAGCATAATACGTTTATATGGTTTTTCGAGACGCTGAAGTTCACTCATCACCGCACGGATATGCTGAGAAGCCGCAATAAAGAAGACTTCATCCCCGGCTTCGACAATGGTGGACCCTTGCGGACGAATAGGTCTGTCGTGACGGAAAATCGCCGCAACACGCGTATCGATATGTGGCATATGCTCGCGCATTGTCGACAGGGCATTACCAATCAGCGGGCCGCCGTAATAAGCCTTCACAACCGCCAGGCTTACTTTTCCTTCCGCAAAGTTCACAACCTGCAACGCGCCCGGGTACTCAATCAGACGATAAATACTGTCGATAACCAGCTGTTCAGGGGCAATAAGATGGTCGATAGGTACTGCTTCGGAATTAAACAGCTTTTCCGCATCCCGGACATAGTCCGGGGAGCGAATGCGGGCGATGCGGTTCGGTGTGTTGAAAAGCGAGTAGGCCACCTGACATGCAACCATGTTGGTTTCATCAGAACTGGTTACTGCAACCAGCATGTCAGCATCGTCCGCGCCCGCCTCCCGAAGCACACGTGGGTGAGAGCCGTGCCCCTGTACAACACGAAGATCAAACTTGTCCTGCAAAACGCGCAGGCGATCGCCATTGGTATCCACAATGGTGATATCGTTGTTTTCGCCCACGAGATTTTCCGCCAGCGTTCCGCCAACTTGCCCTGCGCCCAGAATGATAATTTTCATCTTTCGTGACCTGTTCTCAACATCACTCTTTGATTAGCTTAGCGTAAAAGAAACCATCACCCTCTTCTGCGCCCGGCAGGTTTTGCAGACCCGGGTGCTCAGGTGTTCCCGTATCATGCAGCGTAGCGTCCGGGGTGCGTTTCAGGAAAGCCGCAATTTGCTGACGGTTCTCTTCCGGAAGAACAGAGCAGGTTGCATACACCAGGGTTCCGCCGGGTTTGAGATGCGGCCAGATGGCATCCAGAATTTCGGATTGCAACTGGGCAAGCTCCTTGATATCACGATCGCGACGCAGCCATTTGATATCGGGATGACGACGAATCACGCCGGTTGCAGAGCAAGGGGCGTCCAGCAAAATACGATCGAACCGGGTATCACCACACCAGTCTGCGGGTTTACGTCCATCGCCTTGCTTAACCTGTGCTTTCATACCCAGACGCTTGAGGTTGTCATAGACGCGTGAAAGACGCTGCTCATCAACATCCACGGCCATCACGCTGGCCTGCGGCGCCACTTCCAGAATGTGTGTTGTTTTCCCCCCTGGCGCTGCACAGAGGTCAAGGATCTGCTCCCCGTCTTTCGGTTTAAGCCAGGTCATGCAGCCCTGAGCGGATGCGTCCTGTACCGTTACCCAGCCCTCTTCAAAACCGGGTAATGCATGTACCGGTGCAGGGGAGGCTAAACGTACCGCATCAGGATAAGCAGCGTGTGTGAAGCCGCTCATTCCGGCCTCTTCCAGCAGGGCCAGCCATGCGTCGCGGGTATGATGGTTACGATTGACGCGTAACCACATCGGCGGACGTTGGTTATTGGCATCAGCAATGTCTTGCCATTGCTGTGGATAGGCTTTTTTAAGGCGATTCAGCAGCCATTCAGGGTGCAGGAAGCGCGCTTCGCTTTGCGCAAATTCTGCCAGCAGTTCGTCCTGCTGACGCTGGAACTGACGCAGCACGCCGTTAATCAAACCTTTCAGTTGAGGACGTTTAATCGCAACGGCACCCTCCACTGTCTCAGCCAGCGCAGCATGAGGTGGAATGCGGGTATGAAGAAGCTGGTAGAAACCGACCATGATCAAATAATGCACGGTACGCTGCTTGCCGCTCATCGGGCGTGACATCAGCTTATTAATTAACCATTCAAGCTGAGAGAGGGTGCGCAGCACGCCAAAGCACAGCTCCTGAAGCAGTGCTTTGTCTTTATCGGAAACCTTTTGTTGCAGCGGAGGCAGGACATTACTCAGTGACTGGCCCTGCTCGATAACCTGCTCAACGGCCTGAGCCGCCATAGTGCGTAGATTTTGTCTTTTCATAACCGTAAAAATAAAAATGCCCGGAAACACCGGGCCTTAAGAGTAAATTTGTTCAGGCAAGGCGATTGCCAGGGATGAACCATTCACGACGGGAATTTAATAGATCCTGCGCGCTCATTGCCTTTTTACCGGCCGGTTGCAGCGATTCAAGATTCAGGATCCCTTCTCCGGTCGCAACCTGGATACCGTTTTTGCTGGCGTCGATAATCGTACCGGGCTCTGCCGAAGTATTGCCGTTAATAACTGAAGCTTTCCAGACTTTCACTGGCTGCTCATCAATCATCAACCAGCTCATCGGCCATGGATTAAAGGCGCGGATACAGCGTTCGAGTTGAGCTGCTGACAGGGACCAGTCGATCCGGGCTTCTTCTTTACTCAGTTTTTCAGCATAGGTCACCTGTGCCTCATCCTGCACTTCAGGTGTCGCTGTATTGTCAGCAAGCTGTTGCAACGTCTCAATCAGCCCCTGCGGACCGAGATCCGCCAGCTTGTCATACAGCGTGGCGCTGGTATCTTCTGCGGTAATGGGACACGCCAGTTTATACAGCATGTCGCCCGTGTCTAAACCTACGTCCATCTTCATGATTGTCACGCCAGTTTCAGCATCGCCTGCCCACAGAGCGCGCTGAATAGGGGCTGCACCACGCCAGCGTGGGAGCAAGGAACCATGAACGTTAACACAGCCCAGGCGGGGCATATCGAGTACCGCTTTCGGCAGAATGAGGCCGTAAGCCACAACTACCATCACGTCAGCGTTCAGGTCTGCCACTAACTGCTGGTTTTCCTGAGGTCGTAATGATGCAGGCTGGAAAACCGGCAAACCATGCGTTTCTGCCAGCACTTTAACCGGGCCAGGCATCAATTTTTTACCGCGGCCAGCCGGACGATCAGGCTGAGTAAATACGCCAACAATCTGATGACCAGACGATAGCAGCGCGTCGAGATGACGCGCCGCAAAATCAGGGGTACCCGCGAAGATTATACGTAGTGATGTAGACACGTTATTCCTTGTATCCGGGGGGCGTTAAGCGCGAGAACGTAAACGATCCAGTTTCTCAACTTTCTGACGAATACGCTGTTGCTTCAGCGGTGAGAGGTAATCGATAAACAGCTTACCGACCAGGTGATCCATCTCATGCTGAATGCAAATCGCCAGCAGATCGTCGGCTTCCAGCTCAAACGGATTGCCGTCACGATCCAGTGCGCGGATTTTAACTTTTTCGGCACGTGGCACCAAAGCGCGCTGTTCAGGGATAGACAGACAGCCTTCCTCAATACCTGTTTCGCCGCTTTTTTCCAGCATCTCAGGGTTGATCAGCACCAGGCGCTCATCACGATTTTCAGAAACGTCGATCACAATAATACGTTTGTGAATGTCTACCTGGGTCGCGGCAAGGCCAATGCCTTCTTCAGCGTACATGGTATCGAACATATCATCGACGATACGCTGAATTTCTGCATTCACTTCTTTAACCGGTTCCGCGACGATGCGAAGGCGCTCGTCAGGAATATGTAACACTTGCAAAACTGCCATAAAATTCCAGAGTCGTGTTCAGGAGTTGATAAGAATATTACTTCTATTCTAGACAAATCCCCGGTCGATTGACAGCATCAGTGACCAATCGCAAAGATTGCTGAGGCTGCTTATGGCAGGGAAAAGGATGACGTCCACAGAGATATGGTTACGGCTTATAAACATCGGGTCGTTATACGGTGACGCGATGCTGGAGATTGCGCAGAGGCTGCTTCGCCAGGCAACCGTCGATGCTGAAGCTGTCAACGCGTCAGGGCTTTCGCCCAAACATGCCGTAAAGTTTTTTTCGTTCAGCGAGAGTGAGCTTGAACGTAGTCTGGAATGGCTGGAACACGCCGACAACCACCTTCTCACGGCGGATGATCCTCGCTTCCCGCCATTGTTGCGTTCTATACCTGATTTTCCCGGGGCGCTCTTTGTGCGAGGCCGCGTCGGCGTGCTTAACAGCATGCAGCTTGCGGTTGTGGGCAGCCGTGCGCCCTCGTGGTATGGCGAGCGTTGGGGGAAAATGCTCAGTGAACAGCTGTCCCAATGTGGCTTTACGATCACCAGTGGCCTGGCTTGCGGCATCGACGGTGTGGCACATCATGCGGCGTTGTCAGCAAAAGGGCGAAGTGTCGCCGTGCTTGGCAATGGTCTTTTTAGTCTCTATCCGCGTCGTCATCACATTCTGGCTGAGCAACTTATCGCTTCAGAGGGGGCGATAGTGTCTGAGTTTTCACTTTCGACATCGCCCAGACCGGGTAACTTTCCCCGGCGTAACCGGATCATCAGCGGGTTGAGCCTGGGCGTGCTGGTGGTCGAAGCTGCGATTCGGAGTGGATCGCTTGTTACCGCCAGGTGCGCACTGGAGCAGGGGCGTGAAGTTTTTGCGCTACCCGGCCCGTTGGGGAACCCTGGCTGCGAAGGCCCTCACTGGCTGATAAAACAGGGGGCGACGCTGGTGACCTGTAAAGAGGATATCCTGGAAAATTTGCAGTATGGATTGCATTGGTTGCAGGATGATCTCCAAAAGCGACATATTTCATCGGATCAGGAGGCAGTAGCATTGCCATTTCCCAAGCTCCTGGCTAACGTAGGAGATGAGGTAACACCTGTTGACGTTGTCGCTGAACGTGCCGGCCAACCTGTGCCAGTAACGGTAGCACAGCTACTCGAACTGGAGTTAGCAGGGTGGATCGCAGCTGTACCCGGCGGCTATGTCCGATTAAGGAGGGCATGCCATGTTCGACGTACTGATGTATTTGTTTGAGACTTACATCCACAACGAAGCAGAAATGCAGGTGGATCAGGACAAATTAACACGGGATCTGACCGACGCAGGTTTTGAGCGGGAAGATATTTATAATGCGTTGATGTGGCTGGATAAGTTGGCTGATTATCAGGACGGCCTCGCCGAACCGATGCAGCTTGCTTCTGACCCATTGTCTGTGCGCATCTATACAGCTGAAGAGTGTGAAAGGCTGGATGCCAGCTGCCGGGGATTCATTTTATTCCTCGAGCAGATTCAGGTGCTAAACCTCGAAACGAGAGAGATGGTGATAGAGCGCGTCATGGCGCTGGATACTGCTGAATTTGAACTGGAAGATCTCAAATGGGTGATCCTGATGGTTCTATTCAACATCCCAGGCTGTGAAAATGCCTATCAGCAAATGGAAGAATTACTCTTTGAAGTGAATGAAGGTATGCTGCATTAATTCTATGTGCAGCAACAAGAGTTGTTATGGCCAAATCAGCACTCTTCACGGTGCATAAAAACGAGCCCTGCCCACAGTGTGGGGCTGAACTTGTTATTCGGTCCGGGAAACACGGTCCGTTTCTCGGTTGTTCACACTATCCGGAATGTGATTATGTCCGTCCCCTGAAAAGCCAGGCGGACGGACATATCGTCAAAATTCTGGAGGGACAGCTTTGTCCACTCTGTGGCGGCGAACTGGCGCTGCGGCAGGGGCGGTTCGGGATGTTTATCGGATGCAGCCGCTATCCGGAATGTGAACATACGGAACAAATTGATAAACCAGATGAAACGGCAATTGCCTGCCCTCAGTGCCAGCGTGGTCAATTGGTGCAGCGCCGCTCTCGTTATGGCAAGACCTTCCATTCGTGCGATCGCTATCCTGAATGCCAGTTCGTTATCAATTTCAAACCAGTAGCGGGCGTCTGCCCTCATTGCGATTATCCGTTACTTATAGAAAAGAAAACCGCGCAAGGCTTGAAACGCTTTTGCGCCAGTAAACAATGTGGAAAGCCGGTTTCGGCGGATCAAATCAGTGAATAATAACCTGCCATCAGGCTCCATCGCGCAGGCGGTGGACATCCTGAAAAAAGAAGAAGTCATCGCCTATCCAACAGAAGCCGTTTTCGGGGTCGGGTGCGATCCTGACAGCGAAGTCGCCGTTAACCGTCTGCTGGCGCTAAAACAGCGGCCTGTCGAAAAAGGATTGATTTTGATCGCTGCGAACTACGAGCAGCTTAAGCCTTATATTGATGATTCCATGCTGACGCCTGCACAGCGGGAAACCATTTTCTCTGTGTGGCCAGGTCCCGTTACGTTTGTCTTTCCTGCACAACCGACAACGCCGCGCTGGTTAACCGGGCGTTTCGATTCACTCGCGGTACGCGTTACCGACCATCCCTTGGTGGTGGAGTTATGCCAGGCATTTGGTAAACCCCTGGTTTCAACCAGCGCCAACCTGACCGGGCTTCCCCCTTGTCGGACAACAGAAGAAGTTCTGGCGCAGTTCGGGAATGATTTCCCTGTAGCCGTGGGTGAAACCGGGGGTCGTCTTAACCCGTCAGAAATTCGCGATGCCTTGACCGGCGAACGTTTTCGCCAGGGATAATGTTATGGAAACCTATGCTGTTTTTGGTAACCCGATCGCGCACAGCAAGTCGCCTCTGATCCATCAGCTGTTTGCAGAGCAATTGCAGATAGATCACCCGTATGGTCGGGTTCTTGCGCCTGTTGATGCATTTATACCGACGCTGAATAGCTTTTTTGATGCGGGTGGTAAAGGTGCGAACGTCACGGTGCCTTTTAAAGAAGAGGCTTTCGGGCGTGCGGATGAGCTGACCGAGCGTGCGTCGCTCGCTGGTGCCGTCAATACCCTTAAGCGGCTTGAAGATGGTCGCCTTCTGGGCGATAACACCGATGGCATAGGTTTACTCAGCGATCTGGAACGACTGTCGTTTATTAAACCAGGCTTTCGGATCCTGCTGATCGGCGCGGGTGGCGCGTCGCGCGGCGTATTGCTTCCTCTTCTTTCGCTGGATTGTGCGGTGACAATCACCAACCGTACCTTCTCCAGAGCAGAAGAACTGGCGGCGTTGTTCGCACACACAGGCAGCGTAACTGCGGTAGCACTTGACGATCTCGCGAGTCACGAATTTGATCTTGTGATTAATGCCACCTCAAGCGGCATTAATGGAGAGATCCCGGCGATTCCTGCATCCCTGGTTCATTCCCACATCTACGGCTATGACATGTTTTATCAAAAAGGGAAAACGCCATTTCTGACCTGGTGTGAACAACAGGGGGCAAAACACGTGGCTGATGGTCTGGGCATGCTGGTGGGGCAGGCGGCTCATGCGGTGCTACTCTGGCATGGCGTGTTACCTGCTGTAGAACCGGTGATCGAAAAGCTGAAACAGGAACTGATGGCATGAATCAGGCGATTCATTTTCCCGACAGAGAAATCTGGGATGAAAATAAGCAAGCGGTTTGTTTCCCGGTGCTGGTGCATGGAATGCAGCTCACCTGTGCGATTAAAGGGGAGACGTTGCATCAGCGCTTTGGTGGTTCAGATCCGTTAGCGGTCTTTTGCGAAAATCGCTGGGATCTGGAAGAGGAAGCCAGCGATTTGATCCGCGATCAGCAGGAAGACGATCAGGGTTGGGTCTGGTTATCCTGATCCAGATAGTCATTCTTCCATTTAACGTAATTGTTCGCTGAGTATTTCAATCCTTCGATCTCCGCCTCTTTTAGGGGGCGGATCTGTTTAACCGGACTGCCTAAATAGAGATAGCCACTTTCCAGACGTTTGTTTTGCGGAACAAGGCTTCCTGCGCCAATCATTACGTCATCTTCTACTATGACGCCATCCAGCAAAATCGATCCCATCCCAACGAGCACCCTGTTACCGATTGTGCAGCCGTGGAGCATCACTTTATGACCGACGGTGACATCTTCCCCAATGATGAGCGGATTGCCCTCAGGGTTATAAGATGACTTATGAGTCACATGCAGCACGCTGCCGTCCTGAATATTGGTGCGTGCACCGATCGCAACGTAGTTAACATCGCCCCGGATCGCGACGAGTGGCCAGATGCTGACATCCTCGGCCATGCGAACATCACCAATGACCACGCTGCTGGTATCGATCATCACGCGATCGCCTTTTTGGGGGAACAGATCTTTATAAGGACGTAATACTGCAAACATATCTACCTCGATACAGATGAGCGCTATTAAAGAAGACTTTGATCGTATTCCTGGATCGAGGCAAGGCAAAATGCGTCAATTTTTAAGCGGATCGGGTGGGTTTTCAGCGAAAAGAACGGAAAATCATCAGTTGGAAAAAAAGATCTAAAAAATACTTGTGCTAAAAACTGGGATCCCTATAATGCGCCTCCATCGACACGGCGGATGTGAATCACTTCACAGATAACCCGGTCGGCTGAAGAGAAAAAATCCTGAAATAACGGGTTGACTCTGAAAGAGGAAAGCGTAATAT
>NZ_JBMKIA010000039.1:0-27408 GCF_049238215.1 Enterobacter cloacae complex sp. IR5441 | reverse complement strand
TTCGCACATCTTGTTGTCTGATTATTGATTTTTCGCGAAACCATTTGATCATATGACAAGATGTGTATCCACCTTAACTTAATGATTTTTACCAAAATCATTAGGGGATTCATCAGCGCCAAGCTCCCGTGCGATGCGGACAATGGCTTCCCGGGCCTTATCGCTGGTATAAGACTTGCCGCTCAACACCCTGGAAACCGTGCTCACGGAATATCCCGTCAGGGATGCGATCTCCTCCATTTTTAACTTGCCCGGCATAGTGTGACCTCGCTCTCAATCAGTTTTTGCAAATATTTGCAGAAACAGCGCTTTGATTTTAAAACCAAATTTCAAAATGGTTGGAGTTTACTTATTCACCTTGCGAGTATTCTCACAAAAACACATTGTCGCTACGTCTCGCCTTTCCTATTTTTCGGTCATCACGCTTTTTGACTGAAATTAAGGTGAGAAATGGAGAAGGTACGTTTTGGCATTATTGGTATAGGTAATATCGGTACGGTCCACGCACGCTATTTACTGGCCGGAACCGTCAGCGACGCCTGCCTTACGGCGGTGTGCGATAACGCGCCGGAAAAGCATCCGGCCATTCGGCAGCTGGTTGGCGGCATTCCGCTGTTCAGTGATGCGCAGGAAATGCTCCAGAGCGGGCTTATCGATGCGGTCATTGTCGCCACGCCGCATTACGATCACCCGCACCTGTCGATGCTGGCGATGCGCCACGGCATTCATACCCTGTGTGAGAAGCCAGCAGGCGTCTACACCGCGCAGGTCCAGGAGATGAACGCCTGCGCCCGGGAGTGCGACGTGGTGTTCGGCATCATGTATAACCAGCGGCCCAACCCGCTGTATCAGAAAGTGAAAGATCTGATCGACAGCGGCGAGCTGGGCGAGATCCGCCGCTCCAACTGGATCATCACCAACTGGTATCGCTCGCAGAGTTACTACAACTCCGGCGGCTGGCGCGCCACCTGGAAAGGGGAAGGCGGCGGCGTGCTGCTCAACCAGGACCCGCACCAGCTCGATCTCTGGCAGTGGCTGGTGGGCATGCCGGTTCGTCTGCGCGCGTTTTGCCAGTTCGGTAAGCATCGCGATATCGAAGTGGAAGACGAGGTGACAGCCTACGCCGAATATGCCAGTGGCGCGACCGGCGTGTTCATCACCACCGTCGCGGAAACACCAGGTACCAACCGCCTGGAGATTGTCGGCGATCGCGGCAAAGTGGTCGTCGACGAGGGCAAACTGCGCTACTGGCGGCTGCGCGAATCGGAAACCGAGTTTAACGCTCGCTGGCAGAATGGCTTCGGTGAGCCGGAATGCTGGGAGGTTTCTGTCCCTGTAGCCCCGGAATACAGCGAGCACCACGTCATCACCGCCAACTTCTGCGCCGCCGTGCTGCGCGGCGAGCCGTTGATTGCACCGGGTCTGGACGGCATTCGCGGTTTAACCCTCTCTAACGCCATGCACCTCTCCACCTGGACGGACGACTGGGTTGAGCTACCGCTAAACGAAAAGCAATACCTGCGCCTGCTTCAGCAGCGCATCAGCACCTCTGTAGATAAAGGGGCCACCAGCATCACGCTGGATGCCGCGGGTACCTGGTAACACCGGAGAAAATCGATGTTAAATGTCGCCATTGTGGGAACAGGAAATATCTCCCATAACCATATTCAGGGTTATTTGCAGTTTGGACAGCGCTGCCGGATCGTTGCGCTGGTTGATATCTATCCCGAGAAAGCGGAAGAGAAAAAAGCGCGTTACGGCCTGACGGACGCCCGCGTGTACGCCAGCCACCGGCAGTTGCTGGAGGATGCGCTTCCCATCGATATCGTTGACGTCTGCACCCCGCCCTATGTCCATGCGGAGATCAGCATTGATGCGCTTCATGCCGGCTGCCATGTGCTGTGTGAAAAACCGATGGCCGCCTCGCTGGAGGAGTGTGATGCGATGATCGCCGCCCAGCAGGCCAGCGGAAAAACGCTCTCCATTATTGCCCAGAACCGCTTTACCGATGCCTTCTGGCGCTTAAAAGCGGCGCTGGATTCCGGCCTCGCCGGAAAAATATGCCATGCGCAGGTGGATTCCTTCTGGTGGCGCGGACATTGCTACTACGACCTGTGGTGGCGCGGCACGTGGGAAAAGGAAGGGGGCGGCTGCACGCTGAACCACGCGGTGCACCATATTGACGCCATTCAGTGGATGCTCGGCTTCCCGTCTGAGGTGGTGGCGATGATGACCAACGTGGCCCATGACAACGCCGAAGTGGAAGACCTTAGCGCCGCGATATTCAAATACCCCAGCGGCGCACTCACCCAGCTTACCGCCTCGGTAGTACACCACGGGGAAGATCAGAAGATCATTATCCAGGGTGATAAAGCGCGCATCTCCGCCCCATGGCAGGCTTATGCCAGCGTGAGTGCTGACAACGGCTTCCCGCAGGAGACCAACGATATTGAGCGAGAAGCCCTGCTTGATGCCGTTTTCCAGGCGACGCCCAGGCTCGAATGGACTCTGCACACCGGGCAGATTAACGACCTGCTTCAGAGCATTGAGCGCGGTACGGCCCCGCTGGTGGACGGCGTGCAGGGTAAGCGCTCGCTGGAGCTGATTACTGCGATGTATAAATCAGCCATTACCCGCAGTGTCGTTTCCCTGCCTGTTGGCCGCGATGATCCGTTTTACCGTACCGGCGGGACGAACGCCCTCGCCCCCCGTTTTTATGAAAAATCCGCAAGCGTCGCCAACTTCAGCGAAGTGGGCGCTATCCCTCTGGGTAAAGATCTGGATCGAGGACTGTAACCATGAACAAGAATGACGGAATGAACTACGCGCCGGTGGGCAAACCGCAGCCGGTGGTGCAGGCGGGTGAATTTGTATTTGCCGCCGCCGCGCTCGACCACGGCCATATCTACGGAATGTGTAATGGCCTGATTGAAGCAGGTGCCACGCTGAAGTGGGTTTACGATCCCGATCCGGCGAAAGTGGACACGTTTGTTCAGCAGTACCCGCAGGTGAAGGTGGCTGATTCCCTGGACGTTATTCTCGCCGATGGCGACGTGCGCCTGGTGGCCGGGGCGGCCATCCCCTCCGAACGCTGTGCGCTGGGGCTGAAGGCGATGACGGCTGGCAAAGACTACTTCACGGACAAAGCGCCGCTCACCACCCTTGAACAGCTGGCAGACGCCAAAGCGATGGTGGAGAAAACCGGGAAAAAATACGCGGTCTACTACAGCGAGCGTCTGCACGTGGAAAGCGCGGTCTTTGCCGGGCAGTTGGTACAGCAAGGCGCCATTGGTCGCGTGGTGCAAACCCTGGGCATGGGGCCGCACCGGGAAGGGACTGGCCGCCCGGACTGGTTCTACGATCGCCGCTATTTCGGCGGCATCCTGTGCGACATCGGCAGCCACCAGATCGAGCAGTTCCTGTTTTATACCGGCAACCGCGACGCCACCGTGGTCGCCAGCCAGGTGCGCAACGTTAACCACCCGCAGTATCCCGCATTCGAAGATTTTGGCGACGCCATGCTCAAAGGAGAAAACGGCGCCAGCGGCTATTTCCGTTGTGACTGGTTCACTCCTGACGGGCTCTCCACCTGGGGCGATGGTCGCCTGACGCTGCTCGGTACCGACGGGTATATCGAGATCCGTAAATATGTCGATCTCACCCGGGGTGAGCAGGATGTCGTCTACCTCGTCAATAACGAGGGCGAGTTCCGCTATCCTGTGGCCGGGCAGGTTGGGTTCCCGTACTTTGGCGAACTGATCCTCGACTGCCTGCACCGCACCGAAAATGCCATGACTCAGGCGCATGCTTTCAAAGCTGCCGAACTGTGCGTGAAAGCACAAATGCTCGCAAACGCAGCTGACTAAGGGGACGACATGAACATCCTGAACACGGCGATTATCGGTGCCGGGGCTATTCACAGTTGCCATGTGAATGCCCTGAGGCAAATCCCCAATGTCGCGCTGCGCGCGCTGGTCGATATCGACAGCGTCAAAGGACTGAAGCTGGCGATGAACTATCAGTGCCGCTTTTATCAGGATTACCGGGAAATGCTGCTGGATGACAGCATCGACGTGGTGCATATCTGCACGCCCCACTTCGAGCACAAAAACATGATTCTGGCGGCGCTGGCCGCCGGGAAACATGTCTTTTGCGAAAAACCGGTGGGCATGAACAGCAGCGAGCTTGCCGACATTGCCTCTGCCGCCGCGCAGGCACCCGGCAGGCTCGGCGTCTGCTACCAGAACCGGCTCAATCCGACCAGCCTGCGCATTCGCAAGGAGCTGGCGGAAGGCGTACTGGGAAAGATGTTAAGTATCAAAGCTGTGCTGACCTGGTCCCGCTCGGGGGCGTATTACACGGAAAGCCCGTGGCGCGGGCAGCTGGCAACGGAAGGCGGAAGCCTGCTAATCAACCAGGCGATCCATACCCTCGATCTGATGCAGTGGTTTGCGGGTGGCGTCACGCGGCTGAAGGGGGTAGTCGACAGCGGGGAACTGGCTGACGTCACGCAAGGGGAAGACAGCGCGATGGCCACGCTTCACTTTACCAACGGTGCGCGCGGTCTGTTTTATGCCAGCAACTGCCACACCACGGATTCCCCCCTCTGTCTGGAGATCCACTGCGAGCGCGGCTCACTGCTGCTCAACGACAACACGCTCTGGCGCATAACGCCCGGCGAACGATTTCGCCTGGAAAGCGATGCCTCTCCCGATGGCACCGCAAAAAGTTACTGGGGATCAGGACACCAGCAGGCGATCCGCCATTTTTATCACGCTATTCATCACCCGGAGAGTACGGATTTTACCGATATTTGTACCGCCGGAAAATCACTCAAGATTGTGGAGGCTTTTTATCGGTCATCTCAGTTAAGACAATGGATAGATATTAATAATTAGAACGTCACGTGTAGTCCAGCAGTGCAATAAAAATACAACCTCTACATCTACCCTACACTGGATATTATTATGGTTAAACCAACTGAACGCAGAGTGGGTTATGGCGTGGCGCTTGGCTACGGCATAACCGACCTCTTTGGCGGAGGCGCTTTCGCCATTATCGGCACCTGGCTGTTATTTTTTTACACCACCTATTGCGGATTATCCGTCGTGGAAGCCGGCTCTATATTTGCTATTGCCCGCGTCATTGACGCGGTATTAAGCCCGATAATGGGTTACATCACCGACAATTTCGGCGACACCTGGCTTGGGCGTAAATTTGGCCGTCGTCGTTTCTTCTTATTACTCAGCTCTCCCTTAATGTTCCTCTATGCTCTGCTGTGGCTGACGGACATGGGTTACTGGTATTACCTGGGCACCTATCTTTCCATCGAACTGCTTTCAGCGATGGTGCTGGTGCCGTGGGAAACCCTCGCCGCGGAGATGACCAACCGCTATGAAGAGCGCAGCCGCCTGTCGGGCGTACGGATGATCTGCTCGCAATTGGGCGGTTTTCTTGCGGTGTCGGTTCCGGGCGTGATTATGCAATTTACCGGCAAAGATAATTCCTTTACCTACACGCTAACCGGACTGATATTTTCCTGCGTCTTTTGCATCGCGGTATTTATTACCTGGTACAGCACCTGGGAAGCAAAAGATGTGCATCAGGAGTATGACTTCAAAGTTGATACCCAGCGCAGCAGCGGAGTAATTAATCACCTCAAATATCTGGTGCTGGATCTCTTCTCTTCTTTTCGTATTCGCGCTTTCCGCCTGCATATTCTTATTTATATTTTCTCCTTCACCGCGATGGACGTATTTGGTTCAGTCTTTACCTATTACGTGGTGTATTGCCTGAGTCAGGATGCGGCAGCAGTGTCCGGCTGGCTAAGTATTGCGGCGTTTGCCTCCGTGCCGGGCACGTACGGATTTATGCTGTTACTCAACAAGCTGAACATAACCCCTTCCGCCGCACTGCGCCTTTCGTATAGCTGCATTTTCCTGGTGCTGGCATTCCTGTTTACGGTTTATCTCACCAAAACAGAAGTGCCAACGCTGCTGTTCTCCGCCGTCTTCATCCTGCTGGGTGCAGCCCGTTCCGGCCTCTATTACATTCCGTGGAATATTTATAGCTTTATTCCGGATATCGACGAGATCGTCACGCAGCAGCGCCGGGAAGGCATTTTCGCTGGCGTAATGGTGTTGACCCGCAAAAGCACCGTCGCCATTGCGATTATGATTATCGGCCTGGTGTTGCAGGAGTCCGGTTTTGTGAAAGGCAGTGGCGCACAGCCTGAAAGCGCGCTGGGAGCAATAATTGGCCTGATGATTTTTGCCACCGCCGCGCTGCTGGCAGTGAGCTTCTTCGCGACCTACAAATTTAAGCTGACCCGCGAGACGCATAAGGTGCTGCTCAAGGAGATCGCGCGTCGGAAGCTCGGTGGCGACTATCGCGACTGCGACGCCAGCACCCGTGTGGTCATCAAACAGCTGACAGGCTATGAGTACGATCAGGTCTGGGGCGGCGATGCCACACGCCTGGCTGTGGGCGAAAACTTATCCACCGTGAAATAGCCCTTCCCGCCGGATCGGCCCCATGCCGGTCCGGCTTTTTTTGCCGAAAACGTGACCTCTGGCAGGTTTACACGTCTTTACGCTATACTACCGCTGAAATAATCGGCTCAACGCTACGAGCTGAGTTCAATGTGTCTTCACACGAATGGTATCAACTCCCCTTCTGAGGATCTGGCGAGAAGCCGGATAAACTATGTTAAACAGTATTTTAGTAATACTTTGTCTTATTGCCGTCAGTGCATTTTTCTCGATATCGGAGATCTCGCTGGCTGCCTCCCGTAAAATCAAACTGAAGCTGCTTGCCGACGAGGGCAACATCAACGCATCACGCATTCTGAAAATGCAGGAAAACCCCGGCATGTTCTTTACCGTGGTGCAGATTGGCCTGAACGCGGTCGCCATCCTTGGCGGTATCGTGGGCGATGCAGCGTTTTCTCCGGCGTTTTATAGCCTCTTTGTTAAGTACATGTCCGTAGAGCTGGCCGAGCAGCTGAGCTTCATCCTCTCCTTCTCCCTGGTCACCGGCTTGTTCATTTTATTCGCGGACCTGACCCCGAAACGCATCGGTATGATTGCGCCAGAAGCTGTGGCTTTGCGTATCATCAACCCGATGCGCTTCTGCCTGTACGTGTTCCGTCCGCTGGTGTGGTTCTTTAACGGCCTGGCGAACGTCATTTTCCGCATCTTCAAGCTGCCGATGGTGCGTAAAGACGACATCACCTCCGATGACATTTATGCCGTGGTGGAAGCCGGGGCGCTGGCAGGCGTGCTGCGCAAGCAGGAGCACGAGCTGATTGAGAACGTTTTCGAACTGGAATCCCGTACCGTGCCGTCCTCCATGACCGGCCGTGAAAACATCATCTGGTTCGATCTGCATGAAGACGAGCAGAGCCTGAAGACCAAGGTGGCGCAGCATCCGCACTCCAAGTTTCTGGTCTGTAACGAAGATATCGACCATATCATCGGCTACGTGGACTCCAAAGACCTGCTGAACCGCGTGCTGGCCAACCAGAGCCTGGCGCTGAACAGCGGCGTGCAGATCCGCAACACCCTGATAGTGCCGGATACCCTGACGCTCTCCGAAGCGCTGGAAAGTTTCAAAACCGCCGGGGAAGACTTCGCGGTGATCATGAACGAATACGCGCTGGTGGTGGGCATTATCACCCTCAACGACGTTATGACGACCCTGATGGGCGACCTGGTCGGCCAGGGGCTGGAAGAGCAAATTGTGCAGCGTGATGAGAACTCATGGCTCATCGATGGCGGTACGCCGATTGAAGACGTCATGCGCGTACTCGACATTGACGAGTTCCCGCAGTCCGGCAACTACGAGACCATCGGCGGCTTTATGATGTTTATGCTGCGCAAAATCCCGAAACGTACCGACTCGGTGAAGTTCTCCGGCTTCAAGTTTGAAGTGGTGGATATTGATAACTACCGCATCGACCAGCTGCTGGTAACGCGTATTGATAGCAAACCGACCGTGCTGGTGCCGAAACTGCCGGATGCCGAAGAGAAGGTGTCGGCGTAATCCTTTGTATGTCCCACAAACATCAACGGCTCCCATCGGGAGCCGTCTTTTTAACTACTACTGCATAGCACGTTGGTTAAGCCATCTCAGTTTGCAGACGCATAACCTGACGGTTGACTTCGGACATCACAGACAAGTGCTGTTTGTCCTTCACTTTTGGGATAAGGATTTTGCCCTTATCGAACTCAAAAGCGCCAACATCCTTGATGTACAACCGTCCACGGAACAGGATCTTCACGTACTTCGCCACCTGAAGCGGGTTGTAGCGTTGGAAAATTTTCATTCTTGTATCTCCTGCGAATCATACGCTCTTGCGGTGCCACAATCGGCCCGACTGTCCTGAGCGCAAATTTTGATGCCCAATGACTATAGACCAGAACCTCGTACTTACCCAGTGTGCATAAGTTTATTTACCGTTTGATTACAATTATTCAGAATAATCTTTGCAAAGCGTGATACAGCGCAGTATATGCCGTCGTTTTTGCATGGATATGTGCGTTCGCCCGCAAACTGGCATCGGGATTGCGGGAAAAGCCTATTGATCGCACTTATGATTAAAAGCGCATGACCAAGTGGTCGGATCACCTGCTAACAATAAGGAAACACCATGACCCTACGTAACCTCCTGGCAGCAGCTTGCCTGTTGCTGCCGCTGATGGCTTCCGCACACAACATTGAAAAAGGACAACGTGTCCCGCCGGTCGGGATTGCTGACCGGGGAGAATTGATTCTCGACAATGATAAGTTTAGCTATAAAGCCTGGAATAGCGCGCAGCTTGCGGGCAAAGTGAGAGTTGTACAACATATTGCCGGACGTACATCCGCTAAAGAGAAAAATGCCACCCTCGTGGAAGCGATCAAAGCCGCAAAACTCCCGCACGATCGCTACCAGACCACCACCATCGTGAACACCGACGACGCGATTCCCGGCTCCGGGATGTTTGTGCGCTCAAGCCTTGAGAGCAATAAGAAGCTCTATCCCTGGTCGCAGTTTATTGTCGACAGCAACGGCGTGACGCGTAAGGCGTGGCAGCTGGAAGAAGAGAGTTCAGCGATTGTCGTGCTGGACAAAAACGGTCGCGTACAGTGGGTTAAAGACGGCGCGCTGACGCAGGATGAGGTGCAGCAGGTGGTTGCCCTGCTGCATAAGCTACTGACTCAGTAAAGTGATACCCGGAAGCCCGGATTCAGGAATGACTCGCGCGGGGTGTAGTCCAGTGGCTTACCCTGCCAGTCATGCACATGCGCGCCAGCGGCCGCCGCCACCGCATGCCCTGCCGCCGTATCCCAGACGTTCGTCGGCCCGAAACGGGGGTACAGCTGCGCCTGCCCTTCCGCCACCAGACAGAACTTCAGCGACGAGCCAATCGACGTCGTCTGGTGTTCACCCAGCTGTTGCAGATACTCCTCCAGCTCGCTGTCACTGTGCGAGCGGCTGATCACCACCAGCGGAGGACGGGCATCACGCACCTGGATCTGCTTACGCACGCCGCACTCTTCCTTCCAGGCTTTACCTTCCGCCGCGCTGTACATTACTTTCATCACCGGGGCGTAAACCACGCCAAGCACCGCTTTTCCTTTTTCAATCAGGGCGATGTTGACGGTGAATTCACCGTTACGCTTGATAAACTCTTTCGTGCCATCCAGCGGGTCGACAAGCCAGTAACGCTGCCAGTGCTGACGTTCATCCCAGCTCTGGGGCGCTTCTTCAGAAAGGACCGGAATATCCGGCGTCAGGGCCTGCAAACCTTTCAGGATCACCGCATGCGCCGCGATATCCGCCGCCGTCACCGGGGAGTCATCCGCTTTGCTGACAACATCCATCGGTTTCGCACCGTCGTACACCTGCATAATGGCATCACCCGCATCCCGTGCGAGCTGACAAATTTTATCTAACATTCTCCACCTCTTCGTTAACGCAGTGGGCATAACTTATTGTTTTAGTTATATCGTAATGTGAACAATTCCGCTATCTGTGAAGCAATTCTGGTTTCAGCGCCCTTTTTTCTGGCAGCATTCACACTTCTGTAAGCAACAAATACTACATACATATTCTTTTGTGGCTTGGATCGAAAAAAGGACTCCTCAGATGATTAAGTTTAGCGCAACGCTCCTGGCAACGCTGATTGCGGCAAGCGTTCAGGCAGCGACGGTGGATCTCCGTATTCTGGAAACCACCGATCTGCACAGCAATATGATGGACTTCGATTACTACAAAGATACCCCTACGGAAAAATTCGGACTGGTACGCACGGCAAGTTTGATCAACGCCGCCCGCGGTGAAGTGAAAAACAGCGTGCTGGTCGATAACGGGGACTTAATTCAGGGCAGCCCGCTCGGCGACTACATGGCGGCGAAGGGGCTGAAAAAAGGCGAGATCCATCCTGTTTATAAGGCAATGAATACGCTGGACTATACCGTCGGCAACCTGGGCAACCACGAATTTAACTACGGCCTGAAATACCTGCACGACGCGCTGGCAGGTGCAAAATTCCCGTACGTTAACGCCAATATCATCGACGTTAAGACGAAGAAGCCGCTCTTCACCCCTTATCTGATTAAAGAGACCGAGGTTGTCGACCAGGACGGTAAAAAACAGACGCTGAAAATCGGCTATATCGGTTTTGTGCCGCCGCAGATCATGACGTGGGATAAAGCCAACCTCGACGGGAAAGTGACCGTCAACGACATTACCGAAACCGCGCGCAAATACGTGCCGGAGATGCGGGCGAAAGGGGCGGATGTGGTCGTCGTCGTGGCGCACTCTGGCCTCTCGGCCGACCCGTATCAGGTGATGGCTGAGAACTCCGTGTACTATCTCAGCCAGGTGCCGGGCGTGGATGCGATCCTGTTTGGTCACGCCCACGCCGTCTTCCCGGGCAAAGATTTCGCTGATATCAAAGGCGCGGACATCGAAAAAGGGACGCTCAACGGTGTGCCATCGGTGATGCCGGGCATGTGGGGCGACCACCTTGGCGTGGTGGATCTGGTGCTGAATAACGACAGCGGAAGCTGGAAAGTCACGCAGTCGAAAGCGGAAGCGCGTCCGATCTACGACGCAGCGGCCAAAAAATCTCTGGCAGGGGAAGATAAAAAGCTGGTCGACGTCCTGAAGCATGACCACGACGCGACGCGTGAATTTGTCAGCAAGCCGATCGGTAAATCGGCTGATAACATATACAGCTTCCTCGCGCTGGTACAGGATGACCCGACCGTGCAGGTAGTCAACATGGCGCAGAAAGCCTATGCGGAGCACTATATTCAGGGCGATCCGGATCTGGCAAATCTGCCGGTACTGTCTGCCGCGGCGCCATTCAAAGTGGGCGGGCGGAAGAACGATCCGGCCAGCTACGTTGAGGTGGAAAAAGGCCAACTGACCTTCCGTAATGCCGCCGATCTCTACCTCTATCCCAACACCCTCGTGGTGGTGAAAGCTACCGGGAAAGAGGTGAAGGAGTGGCTGGAGTGCTCTGCCGGGCAGTTCAACCAGATCGATCCGCACAGCAGCAAACCGCAGTCGCTGATTAACTGGGACGGTTTCCGCACCTACAACTTCGACGTGATCGACGGCGTGGAATATCAGATTGACGTTACCCAGCCCGCGAAATATGACGGCGAATGTCAGGCCATTAATCCGCAGGCAGAACGTATCAAAAACCTGACCTTCAACGGCAAAGCGATTGATCCGAATACCACTTTCCTGGTGGTGACCAACAACTACCGCGCCTATGGCGGCAAGTTTGCCGGTACGGGTGACAGCCACATCGCCTTTGCCTCGCCGGATGAGAACCGTTCGGTGCTGGCGGCGTGGATCAGCGCGGAGTCGAAAAAGACGGGTGAAATTCATCCGGCGGTGGATAACAACTGGCGACTTGCGCCGATCCACAGCGACACTAAGCTGGATATTCGCTTTGAGACATCTCCGTCCGATAAAGCAGCCGCGTTTATCAAGGATAAGGCGCAGTATCCGATGCAAAAGGTCGCGACGGATGATATTGGGTTCGCGATTTATCAGGTGGATTTGAGCAGGTAGCGATGATTGTGCCGGGTGGCGGCTTCGCCTTACCCGGCCTACCCGCAATCCTCAATCCCGTAGGCCGGGTAAGCGCAAGCGCTACCCGGCATTTCACGCCGCACGCTCGTCCCTATTCGCCAACACCTGCGGCGTATTGACCTCAATCCAGTCGGCCAGCGCGGCCACCTTCTCGCTTACCTCCCGCCCCAGCGGCGTCAGGCTATACTCCACATGCGGCGGCACGACCGGATACGACACGCGATCGACAAACCCGTCATGTTCCAGCGCCTGTAAAGACTGAGCCAGCATCTTCTCGCTGACGCCGCCCATCTTGCGGCGCAGATCGCTGAAGCGATGCGTCCCCTGACGTAACGCCACCAGGATCAGCACGCCCCAGCGGCTGGTTACGTGTTTGAGCACCTCCCGTGACGGGCACTGTTCCGCAAAGAGGTTGCCATCGCGCATTTGCTCGCTGAGCGTTGGTATTGTTGTTTTCATACTTACCTTTTTGTACGTACTTACTAAAAGTTAGTTATGGTGATAGTGTGCCACAACACCAGACAAACACGAAGGAGATTCATCATGATCGCGATTACCGGCGCAACCGGCCAGCTTGGCCAACACGTTATTGAAGAACTGCTGAAAACCGTTCCGGCCAGCCAGATCGTGGCTATTGTGCGTAACCCGGCGAAAGCCGAAGCGTTGCGTCAGCAAGGGGTCGTTGTGCGTCAGGCGGATTACACCGATGAAGCCGCATTTACCACCGCGCTGAACGGCGTGGATAAACTGCTGCTCATCTCCTCCAGCGAAGTGGGCCAGCGTGCCGTACAGCACCAGAACGTGATAAACGCCGCCAAAGCCGCCGGGGTGAAATTCATCGCCTATACCAGCCTGCTGCATGCTGACAAATCTCCGCTGGGTCTGCACGTTGAGCACGTCGAAACCGAAAATGCCCTGGCGGCCTCCGGCGTGCCTTACGCTCTGCTGCGCAACGGCTGGTACACCGAAAACTACCTGGCAAGCGCGCCGCCAGCGCTGGAACACGGCGTATTTATGGGTGCCGCAGGCGAAGGCAAAATTGCCTCTGCGACCCGTGCGGATTACGCGGCGGCGGCAGCGAAAGTGATTTCTGAAGAGGGTCATGCCGGCAAGGTGTATGAACTGGCGGGTGATAATGCCTGGACGCTGAGCGAACTGGCTGCGGAACTGAGCAAGCAGAGCGGTAAGCCGGTAACGTATCAGAACCTCAGCGAAGCCGATTTCGCCGCTGCGCTGAAAGGCGTTGGTCTGCCTGCCGGGCTGGCGGAGATGCTGGCGGACTCCGACACCGGCGCGTCCAAAGGCGGCCTGTTCGACGACAGCCGTACCCTGAGCAAACTGATCGGCCGCCCAACCACATCACTGGCGGAAAGCGTCAAAGCCATCCTGTAGTTGTTAAAAATTGGTTATTTTTTGTGGCATCCCCTCGGGTCATCTCTGATAATGAAGCGATGACCCACAAGGAGGCTCACCGTGCAAGGCGTACCGGAACAGTTCACTGATGAGAGAGACAGCGCGCGCTTTCGCCATCTGGCGCAGTTGCCGGGCCTGGAGCTTTATCACGCCCATATCTCTGACTACGCCTTTGAGCCTCACACTCATGAAGCCTTCGGTATCGGCACCATCGAAACCGGTGCCGAACGCTTCCGCTATCGCGGTACCCAGCATCTTGCCGCGGAAAAATCCGTCGTGACCATGAACCCGGACGAGATCCACACAGGGGAATCCGCCACCGAAGGCGGCTGGCGCTACCGAATGGTCTACATCGAACCCGACCTGCTGGAAGAGGTCACCGGCCTGCGTCACTGGTGGTTTAATGACGTCACGCGCCACGACCCTTTGCGCTCGCGGCAGATTGGCCGGTTAATTTACGGCCTGTGGCACACCAACGATCCGCTGGCGCAGAAGGGGCTGCTACTGGATTTGATTCAGACTTTTCAGCCACTGGCCCATCATGCGCCGGTGGTGCAGGAGGCCGCGCACCGCTTCGAACGCGTTCGCGACTATCTGCACGACAACTATATGCGCTCGCTGACCCTGGACGAGCTGGCTAACGTTGTCTCGCTCAGCCCGTACCATTTTCAGCGCCAGTTCAAAGCCCATTTCCACGTTACGCCCCACCAGATGCTGATGGCCATCCGCCTGTGGCGCGCAAAAGCATTCCTCACCCACGGCATGCCTGCCGCCGAGGTGGCCGCCGCGACCGGGCTGACCGATCAGTCGCATTTAACCCGCGCCTTCACCCGTCGCTACGGCATCACGCCCGTGCGCTACCAGAAACAGGTTATGCCGCGCTAATGCGCAACCTCATACAATACGCGCGCGTTTTGCCCTCCTACACTGATCGCAAAGTGAATCAAGATGGATGGAAAAATGATTAGCGGCGTGTTGTATGCCCTGCTTGCGGGTTTGATGTGGGGGCTGATTTTTGTCGGCCCGCTGATTGTGCCGGAGTACCCGGCAATTTTGCAGTCGACCGGACGTTACCTGGCGCTGGGGCTGATTGCCGTGCCGCTGGCATGGCTGGGGCGCGCGCGTCTGCGTCAGCTGGGCCGCCAGGACTGGCTCACCGCGCTGGCGCTGACCATGATGGGTAATCTGATCTACTACGTCTGTCTGGCGAGCGCCATTCAGCGCACCGGTGCGCCGGTGTCCACCATGATTATCGGCACGCTGCCGGTGGTCATCCCGGTTTTCGCGAACCTGCTTTACAGCCAGCGTGACGGCAAACTGGCGTGGTCAAAAATGGCGCCGGCGCTGGTCTGCATTGCCGTGGGGCTGGTGTGCGTGAATATTGCCGAGCTTCGCCACGGCCTCGAAAACTTCAGCTTGTGGCGTTACGGTTCAGGGATCTTTCTGGCGTTTATCTCGGTTGTCTGTTGGGCCTGGTATGCCCTGCGCAACGCACGCTGGCTGCGGGAAAACCCGGATAAACATCCGATGATGTGGGCGACGGCGCAGGCGCTGGTCACCCTCCCTGTCTCGTTGCTGGGCTATGTGGGCGCGTGTGTCTGGCTGGGTAGCCAGCAACCGGCATTTACCCTGCCCTTCGGACCGCGCCCGTGGGTATTCGTCGGGTTAATGGTCGCCATTGCCGTGCTCTGTTCGTGGGTGGGCGCGCTGTGCTGGAACATTGCCAGCCAGAAGCTGCCGACGGTGATACTGGGGCCGCTGATTGTCTTTGAGACGCTGGCAGGGCTGCTCTATACCTTCCTGATGCGTCAGAGCGTGCCGCCGCTGCTAACGGCCTGCGGGATCGCGCTGCTGGTCGTTGGGGTGGTGATTGCGGTGAGAGCGAAGCCGGAAAAACCGATGGTCGTTCCGGCGTCGGAGGGGTGAGCTTTTCGCCCAGCGGCGCTTCGCTTGCAGGGCCTACAAACCGTAGGCCGGGTAAGCGTCAGCGCCACCCGGCACAGTATCAGAACGTTTCCCAGTTCGCTTCAGACGCCGCCGCGACGGGCTGTGCTTTAGGTGCATAGGTCTTTACCGGCGCGGCTTTCACCGCCTGGTTACGGGTGATCTTAAACACCGCCACCGCGTCGTTCAGGCGTGCAGCCTGATCTTCCAGCGCCGCCGCTGCCGCCGCAGACTCTTCCACCAGCGAGGCGTTCTGCTGGGTGACGCGATCCATCTCCGCCACCGCCTGACCCACCTGGTCGATACCGCGGCTCTGTTCGTCGGAGGCCGACGCAATCTCACCCATGATGTCCGTCACGCGCGTAACCGCATTGACGATCTCCGCCATCGTCGCGCCCGCTTCATTTACCAGCTGAGAACCCGCGTTGACGCGTTCGCCGGAATCATCGATCAGCGCTTTGATCTCTTTCGCCGCCTGTGCGCTGCGCTGGGCAAGGGTACGCACCTCGCCCGCGACAACCGCGAAGCCACGTCCCTGCTCGCCCGCGCGCGCCGCTTCTACCGCCGCGTTCAGCGCCAGAATATTGGTCTGGAAAGCAATGCCGTCGATCACGTTAGTAATTTGCGCGATTTTGCTGGAACTGGTGGCGATTTCGTCCATGGTGCGCACAACGCCCTCGACCACGTTACCGCCCTTCTTCGCGGTGGAGGAGGCGTCCAGCGCCAGACGCGACGCCTGACGCGCGTTATCGGCGTTTTGCTTCACGGTGGCGGTTAACTGTTCCATGCTGGCTGCCGTCTCTTCCAGAGAAGCGGCCTGTTGCTCGGTACGAGAGGAGAGATCGTTGCTGCCCGCCGAGATTTCACCCGCGCCGGTGTAGATGGTATCTGCGCCTTCACGCACCACGCCCACCGTGTTGGCCAGCGCAGTCTGCATCTCCTGAACGTTGCGCGCCAGGATCGCCATTTCATTTTTACCCTCAGCCTGAATCGGCTGGGTTAAATCCCCTGCGGCAATGGCGCGGATATGGTTGATCACCTCTTCCAGCGGCAGCAGCAGCACACGGCGCATCGCAATCCAGCTGGAAATAATCACCGCGATCACCAGCAGCATCACCGCAGAAAGGATCCACAGAATGCGTTTGTAGTCGCTTTCATTGTCCTGGATACCTTTGGCGGTCAGCGCGGCCTGCGCCTCACGCCACTCGCGATAAACCTTTTGCATCGCGGTCTGCTTCTGTTCGGCATTTTGTTTGAACATATCTTCCAGATTGCCCTGCCCCAGCAGAACGTTCATTTGCGTCAGCGTGGCGGAGTAGACGCGGTATTGCTCTTCCAGACGATCGGCCAGGTGCTCGTCCATACCCGGCGTTTCCGGCAGCGCGTAGTATTTATCGTAATGGGTCTGGGCATCGGCCAGCAGGTTTTTCGCGGTATTGACCAGCTCGTTCAGCTGCCCGCCGTTAATCTGCGACGCCATGCTGCTTTGCAGGCGCAGCATACCGCGGTTGAGAGTGACGCGCGCCTGGTTCAGGCTGATCCAGGCGTCGGTAAACTCCGCGACGTTCTGGCTGGAAAGCTGAGAAACGGTGAAGTTCTCTTTATCGTTATTGAGTGCGTTAATGAAAATGCCAGCGGAGATCAGCTGCATGATGCCGAGCACAAGCAGCACCGAAATCAAAAGAGTAATGACTTTTATACGTTTAAACATGCGTTGCCTTTTTTATATACAGGTATTGTCTGACCTGTATCTATCGGCACGTGCGGCAGGTTGTTTACTGTTTCTCCACCTTTAAAAACTTTCGAAAGCCCTTTTCTGCATTCAATCAGCAAGTTAAAAGCACGCTTTTTTTGTGATCCCCTTCTCATTTTCACCCTTGCCTCTAAAGGGTTATAGTATCCACCTAAAGATGCATTTAAAATACATCTTATATTCCTGATGATGAGGTAACTGTTATGGCCTTCCGCGACCAACCCTTAGGCGAGCTGGCGCTCTCCATCCCTCGCGCTTCTGCGCTGTTCCGTAAATACGATATGGATTACTGCTGCGGTGGTAAGCAAACGCTGGCGCGCGCAGCGTCGCGTAAAGAGCTGGATGTGGAGGCTATCGAAGCGGAGCTGGCTCAGCTGGCTGAACAGCCTGTCGACAAAGACTGGCGCACCGCGCCGCTGGCTGAAATCATCGACCACATCATTGTGCGTTACCACGACCGTCACCGCGAGCAGCTGCCGGAGCTGATTTTACAGGCGACCAAAGTTGAACGCGTTCATTCCGATAAACCTTCCGTACCGCGCGGCCTGGCGAAATACCTGACCATGCTGCACGAAGAACTTTCCAGCCACATGATGAAAGAGGAGCAGATCCTCTTCCCGATGATCAAACAGGGCATGGGCAGCCAGGCAATGGGGCCCATCAGCGTGATGGAAAGCGAACATGATGACGCCGGCGAACTGCTGGAAGTGATCAAACACACCACCAACAACGTCACACCGCCGCCAGAAGCGTGCACCACCTGGAAAGCCATGTACAACGGCATTAACGAGATGATCGACGATCTGATGGAACACATTAGTCTTGAGAATAACGTTCTGTTCCCGCGTGCATTATCGGGTAAATAAAAAAGCCCGGTGGCGCTAGCGCTTACCGGGCCTACAACATCCGCGAACGTAGGCCGGGTAAGCGTCAGCGCCACCCGGCAACATGCTTAGCGCATGCCCGCCATACGTTTCTTACCGATAAATAGCCAGCCAAGCCCCAGCGCGATAAACCACAGCGGCGTGACCATCAGCGCCTGTCGGGTATCTTCTTCCAGCGTCAGCAGCACCAGCACGAAGACGAAGAACGCCATGCACACCCAGCACATCAGCTTGCCCAGCGGCATCTTGTAGATCGACTTCTCGTGCAGGTGTGGACGCTGCTTGCGGTACACCAGGTACGAGCAGAGGATGATGGTCCAGACGAACATAAACAGGATCGCCGACACCGTGGTGATCATGGTGAACGCGCCGATTACGCTCGGGTTGACGTAGAGCATCACCACACCACCCAGCAGACAGATGCAGGAGAAGGTCAGCCCTTTCGCCGGTACCGCGCGTTTAGACAGTTTGGCAAACGCGCTCGGAGCAACGCCCTCCTGCGCCAGGCCGAACAGCATACGGCTGGTGGAGAAGACGCCGCTGTTCGCGGAAGAGGCCGCAGAGGTCAGCACCACAAAGTTAATCAGGCTCGCGGCAGCAGGCAGCCCCACCAGCACGAACAGCTCGACGAACGGGCTCTTGGTTGGCACCACCGAGCTCCATGGCGTCACGGACATAATGACGATCAGCGCGCACACGTAGAACATGATGATACGCAGCGGAATGGAGTTGATCGCGCGCGGCAGGGATTTCTCCGGATCTTTGGTTTCCGCCGCCGTGGTACCGACCAGCTCAATCCCGACAAACGCAAACACCGCAATCTGGAAGCCGGCAAAGAAGCCGCTGATACCTTTCGGGAACCAGCCGCCGTCATTCCACAGATGGGCAAACGAGGCCTGTACGCCGGTTGGCGACTGGAAGTGCGTCAGCACCATCACCAGCCCGACGACAATCAGCGCGATGATGGCGACGATTTTGATCATCGCGAACCAGAACTCCATCTCACCGAACATTTTAACGGTGGCGAGGTTCAGGCTCAGCAGCAGAACAATCACCGCCAGCGAAGCCACCCAGTCCGACAGGCCGGGGAACCAGAATTGGGCGTAGGCCGTAATAGCGACAACATCCGCCATGCCGGTAACCACCCAGCAGAACCAGTAGGTCCAGCCGGTAAAATAGCCCGCCCACGGGCCGAGCAGGTCTGACGCGAAGTCGCTGAAGGATTTGTATTCGAGATTCGAGAGCAGCAATTCACCCATTGCACGCATCACGAAAAAGAGCATAAAACCGATGATCATATAAACGAAGATGATCGACGGGCCGGCAAGACTGATGGTTTTGCCCGAGCCCATAAACAGCCCGGTGCCGATGGCTCCACCAATGGCAATAAGCTGAATGTGACGGTTCGTGAGATTTCGCCGTAGCGACTGTTCAGACGTCGCCTCTTCTGCGGCGGCGACTTTGACCTGATCTACCATGTGATATTTTCCTGTTTATGCCTGTCTGTGTTGTTAAGGCTCTTCTGGCCTTTATATACGCCAAATAAATGACGGACCCTGTGTAAGGACTAATCGATAGTAGGTAAGAATCGGCGGGATGAATACTATGATTTGAATATTATGTTAATAATATGTTGAAAGTGAGTGTCATATCACTCATACAGCGCGAAACAGCTCACAAAAATACACGTAACAGTTTCGTTTGCAATACAAAATGTTGATTTCGTCGTAACTCCGGGTTTTATCGCTATTTTCCTCTCCCCGATCGGAGAGAGGAAAATAAGAAAAACCGATTACAGGATTTCCAGCAGCTCGACTTCAAACACCAGGGTGCTGAATGGCGGAATGGACGCGCCAGCGCCACGCTCGCCGTAAGCCAGGTTGTGCGGGATAGTGAGTTCCCATTTGGAACCTACTGGCATCAGGGTCAGGGCTTCGATCCAGCCTGCGATAACGCCGTTGACCGGGAATTCAGCCGGTTCGCCACGCGCGACGGAGCTGTCGAACACGGTACCGTCGATCAGCTTACCGGTGTAGTGTACGCGAACGTGGTCGGTACGCGCCGGGATTGCGCCATCACCCTGATTGATTACGCGGAACTGCAAGCCGGACTCGGTGCTGTTCACGCCTTCACGCTCACGGTTCTCTTCCAGATATTTCACGCCTTCTGCCGCCATCTCTTCGAAACGCGCGCGACGTACGGCGTCAGCACGTTCGTGGATTTCACGCAGCGCACGGTGCACAACGTCAACCGGCACAGCGGGCTGCTTGCCTTCCAGCGCGTCAGCGATACCCGCCACCAGCGCTTCCGGTAACAGACCTTCCAGGCCGGATTCGCTCAGCTGCTGTCCTACCTGCAAGCCGATGCCGTAGCTTGCCTGCGCTTCGATAGTGTCAAAAGTCGGGGTGGTCATGGGTTTTCCTTCCATCACATTTAAAGTAGCGGGCAGCATATCAGCCATGCCCTTATGGGTAAAACTTTGTCTTAAGTAAAGGTGACAAACTGCGACGAAACGGAAACAATAGTAGCCGTCAGGATTTTCCCTAATATATGTCACGAAAGCTGGCTTTGTTACGCCCATCAGGCAGTTAGCAAACTACACTTCTCAGGACAGGATAAAAAGACGCGGAGCAGGAGGAGAGCCATGCCCGGGCGATTTGAACTGAAACCTACCCTGGCGAAAATCTGGCATGCGCCGGATAACTTTCGCATCATGGACCCGCTGCCGCCTTTGCACCGCAGAGGCATTATTATCGGCGCGTTGCTGATCGTCATCGGCTTCCTGCTTCCTTCCGGCAGTGACAACGTTGATACCGCGCCGGTCAGCCGGAATGCTGAGCTGGATATCCAGTCGCAAAGCCAGCCGCAGCCTGATTCACAGCCGATGCAGACGCAGCTGGTCACACCGTCTAACGATCCGGGCCAGGTTGCGCCGGTTGAACCTGAACCGGTTCAGGAAGATCAGGAGCAGGCCGCCGTCCCTTCAGAGCCACAGGCGCAACAGCCCACCGGCATTGAGCAGCAGTGGCGTTCGTATCGCGTAGAGCCTGGGAAAACTCTTGCCCAGCTGTTCCGCGACCACAATCTGCCAGCAACGGATGTGTATGCCATGGCGCAAGTCGAGGGGGCAGGCAAACCGCTCAGCAACCTGCAAAATGGTCAGATGGTGCAGATCCGCCAGAATGCCAGCGGGGTGGTGACCGGGTTAACGATCGATACCGGAAACGGGCAGCAGGTACTGTTTACCCGTCAGCCGGACGGCAGTTTCATCAGAGCACGTTAATGGCCCAGGCCGGGTAAGGCGATGCCGCCACCCGGCACTTTTGTTCTCAGGCACGCCGTTTATTCACCCACCAGATCCCCGAGCAGACCAGCACCAGCGCAATCGCGTATTTGATGTCCAGAATGTTTTCGCCGAGGAAGATGGCGGAGAGCACCGTCCCTGCTACAGGTATGACAAAGTTGAACGGGGCAATCATACTCACGCGGTTTACTTTCAGCAGCGCGCTCCACAGGGCGAACGCCACGGATGAGAGCAGCGTCAGATACCCCAGCACGGCGACGGCTTTCATGCTGTGCACCTCCAGCGTCCCGCCCGTGGCATAGCCTCCCGCAACCAGTGCCGCCCCGCCTATCCCCAGCTGCCAGCCAGTCATCACCGTCGGGTCAACGGTCTGGGAAATGCGTTTCCCGTAAAGCGTGGCCGCAGAGAGAATTAAGGCGGCCAGCACCACAAATCCGTCACCTTTCCAGACAAACTGGAACTCACTTAACCCGCTGTGGAAGTTCACCAGCATAACCCCGGCAAAGCCCAGAACACATCCCAGCGTTTTGTTATAGCTGAGTTTGTCGTTGTGGTAGATAAAGTGCGCCAGCAGCACGCTGAAGAAGGTCCCGGTGGCATTCATGATGGAGCCGTTCACCCCGGTCGTGTAGGCCAGGCCGATATAAAAGAAGGTGTACTGGAGGGAGGTCTGGGTCAGTCCGAGGATCGTGAGCTGGCCAAACTGCGTGGGCGTGAGCCTGCCAATCGGTTTTCGCTGGGCCAGGGCAAAAAGCAGCAGCAACGCGCCAGCAAACAGAAAACGGTATCCGGCAAAGACGACTTTGGAGGGGATATCATCGGTCGCGATCTGAAAGAGTTCGTAGCCACTTTTAATGGCCGGGTACGAGCTTCCCCAAAGCAGACAGCAGAGCGTGGCGCAGGCATAGGCCACATTGCGACGGGCAAAGACGGGCGTGGGCAGAGCAGTATCCATGACAAATCTCATAAATAAAATTGCGTTTCAATTTATTATCAGAGAATGCGTCAGGAATAGCGACCTTACAAGAGCAAAAGATGACGCAGGGTCACGCTAAAAAGCAAAACGCCGGCACAAGGCCGGCGCTTCGACGCGAGCAGAGTAAAAAATTACTCAGCTACTACGTTAACAACCAGTTTAGCGAACACTTCGCTGTGAACCTGGAAGTCAACTTCGTGCTCACCAGTGGTACGCAGAACGCCGTTCGGCATACGAACTTCGCTCTTAGCCACTTTAACGCCTGCCGCAGTAACTGCATCAGCGATATCGCGGGTACCGATGGAACCGAACAGTTTACCTTCGTCGCCAGCTTTAGACGCGATAGTAACGGTGCCCAGTGCGTTGATTGCTTCAGCGCGAGCGTTAGCAGCCGCCAGAACGTCAGCCAGTTTGGCTTCCAGTTCAGCACGACGTGCTTCGAAAAACTCTACGTTTTTCTTAGTAGCTGGAACAGCTTTACCCTGTGGAACCAGGAAGTTACGAGCGTAACCCGCTTTAACGTTTACCTGATCACCCAGGCTGCCCAGGTTTGCTACTTTATCAAGCAGAATAACTTGCATTACCTTATCCTCTTAAAGTCGTATTAATGGACCGTGCCCGATTACTGATGACGATCAGTGTACGGCAGCAGAGACAGGTAGCGAGCGCGTTTGATAGCGCGAGCCAGCTGACGCTGATATTTTGCACGAGTACCGGTGATACGGCTTGGGACAATCTTACCGCTTTCGGTGATGTAGTTTTTCAGCGTTGCGATATCTTTATAGTCGATCTCTTGAACGCCTTCCGCGGTGAAACGGCAGAACTTGCGACGACGGAAATAACGTGCCATATGGCTAGTCTCCAGAATCTATCAAATCAATCTGCTCGGCATGCAGAACCATTTTGCTCAGGCCGTTCTTTGCCTTGTGGCAAGAAATGAACCCCTGAACGATTACTGCGCTACCGACCGTTAAACTGTGAGTAATGGCCTGGTTTTCGTGTCCGCTAATAATCACGGGCATTTGGCACCACGCCTGCCGGTGAAACCCGGCTTCCTCTTGCACAGAACGATGCTCAAGCACGAACTGGCAATGCGGAATTCCTGATGGGCTGACCTTTCGAAGGGGGGTCCTGCACACGGTGCCGGACAACACCAGACGGTTGGTCATCAGAAATTACTCTTCAGAATCCCCAGCATCAGAATCATCTGCGGTTTCGTTTGCGAAATCATCGCGACGCTCACGGCGCTCGTCTTTCGCTTTAACCATCGGAGATGCTTCGGTCACTGCGTGTTTGGTACGCATAACCATGCTGCGGATAACGGCATCGTTGAAGCGGAAGGTAGTTTCCAGCTCATCGATCACTTCCTGCGGAGCTTCAACGTTCATCAGAACGTAGTGTGCTTTGTGCAGTTTGTTGATCGGGTAAGCCAGCTGACGGCGGCCCCAGTCTTCCAGACGGTGGATCGTGCCTTCTGCACCAGTGATGGCAGCAGAGTAACGCTCGATCATGCCCGGAACCTGTTCGCTCTGGTCAGGGTGGACCATAAAAACGATTTCGTAATGACGCATCGAATTGCTCCTTACGGATTATTCAGCCTCCTGTCTGGGTCAGCCGAGGCCCGGGGAGGCAAGGAACGTGTTAAAGGTCGGCTGAAAAATTGACGCGTCATAATACTTGCGCCCCCCAGGAAACTCAAGCTGATTGCACAAATAATTCGCACAAAGGGTAAAGCTGTTCTAAGTGGGTGATTTAAAATCGCACTCATCAGAAGCGCTGTTTTTTTGAACAACACCATCAGAAATGGTCATCCATCGCAACCCGGGTAGCGATTACACTTTAATCAGAGACACTGAACAGAGAAGGAGAACATTACCCCGTATCACAGCACGCAGTCGTGGAGCGCATATCATGAAAAGAATCGCAATCGCCATTTTGGCTGCGCTTTTGCTCAGTGCAAACGCGATGGCAGCCATCAGAATAGACAGCCAACAGGCCAGAAACATGGATGATGTGCAGAGCTTAGGCGTTATTTACATCAATCATAACTTCGCCACTGAAAGTGAAGCAGATCAGGCGCTTAATGAAGAAACCGATGCGCAGGGCGCAAAATACTATCACGTCATGCTGACACGTGAGCCCGGCAGCAACGGTAATATGCACGCCAGTGCAGATATTTACCAGTAACGCTACATCGCTAGCACCAGGAAAGCCAACGAAAATCAAAGCCATATATAATTTGCCCCCTGCCCGGGGGCTTTTTTTATGAATGGCTCCGGAATACCACCGGTTACAACTGTTTCGGTATTCCAGAGCACTTATTCACTTCTGCCCGTAATAAGCATTCGGGCCATGCTTACGCATGAAATGCTTGTTCATCAGGTAATCATCAATGCCCTGAAGCTGTGGGTTAATGCCGCGCGCAATCCACGCCATTCTGGCCACCTCTTCCATCACCACCGCGTTATGCACGGCGTCATGCGCATCTTTACCCCAGGAGAACGGACCATGCTGGTACACCACAATACCCGGCGTATGCAGTGGTTCCGTCTCACCCAGCGTTTCGATAATGACCCTGCCGGTGTTAAGTTCGTACTCGCCTTCGACCTCAGCCTGCGTTAACGCTCGCGTGCAGGGAATATCGCCGAAGAAGTAATCTGCGTGCGTCGTACCCAAAGCAGGGATCGCCAGCCCGGCCTGTGCCCAGGCGGTGGCGTGCGTGGAATGGGTATGCACAACGCCACCCAGAGACGGGTAACGCTGATACAGCGCCAGGTGGGTTGCCGTATCTGAAGAAGGGCGCCATTTGCCTTCAACGACGTGTCCTTCCAGGTCAACCACCACCATATCGTCCGCTTTCATGGCGTCATAGGCCACGCCGCTCGGCTTAATCACCACTAGCCCCTGCTCGCGATCGATGGCGCTTACGTTGCCCCAGGTAAACGTCACCAGTCCATAGCGCGGGAGATCCATATTGGCTTCAAAGACCTGCTGTTTCAGCTTAAGCATGTTCCGCCTCCATCAGCCCTGCCCGCGCCATGCGCTCGCGCACCCAGTCCCGGGCTTTCGCCACTTCTGCCGCCGGGTCGTCCGCGGTTTCGCTCCACATCTCAATCAGGTAAGGCCCGCAATAACCTGTCTGTTTGAGCGTCTGGAAGCACCGTTCGAAATCCACCACCCCGGTGCCGAACGGTACGTTTTTAAACACGCCAGGACGGGTATCTTTAACGTGCACCGCCACGATATGCCCGATGCCCGCCTGAAGCTCCATCTGTACATCGTTATCCCATGCCGACAGGTTTCCGATATCCGGATAAAGCTGGAACCATGGGTTGTTCAGATAGTGCGCATAGCCCAGCGCCTTGCTGATGGAGTTCATCAACGGATAATCCATGATCTCCATCGCCAGCGTCACCTGCGCACGGCTTGCCATCTCAACGCTCTCTTTCAGGCCCTCCCGGAAACGACGGCGCGTTTCATCGTTGGCTTCCTGATAGTAAACATCGTAACCCGCCAGTTGGATCACGCGGATGCCGACATCCTGTGCAAAGCGAATGGCTTTACGCATGATCTCCAGCCCTTCGGCGCGTACAGCATCATCTTCGCTGCCAAGCGGAAAACGACGATGAGCGCTCAGGCACATGGATGGCACGCGCACGCCGGTTTCGGCAATGGCGCTCACCAGCGCCAGACGCTGGTCGCGGCGCCAGTCCAGGCGAGAAAGACGCTCGTCCGTCTCATCCACAGACATTTCGACAAAATCGAAACCCAGCTGCTTCGCCAGCTGCAACCGCTCCAGCCAGCACTCCCCCGCAGGGAGTGCCTTTTCATAGATGCCAAGCGGGACCTGTTTTGACAACATACCCGCTCCTTAACCCCAAAGCTGAGCGATTGAGCGTTTGAACTGACGCGCCGCTTCCACCGGAGACGCAGCATCACGAATGCTACGACCGGCAATAAAGACGTGAATCGGGATACCCTGGAACAGCGGCAGATCCTCCAGCGCCAGGCCACCGGTGACGGTCACTTTGAAGCCCATATCGGCCAGACGTTTGATCGCGCTGATATCGGCTTCGCCCCACGCCACGCCTGCGGCCTGCGCATCACGGCTACGGTGATAAACCACCTGCTGGATACCCGCTTCGCGCCACTCCTGCGCCTGCTCCCAGGTCCAGAAACCAGTCAGTTCAATCTGCACGTCGCCGTTGAACTCTTTCGCCACGTCCAGCGCGCCTTTCGCGGTGTTGATATCCGCACAGCAGATCACGGTGACCCAGTCGGCGTTGGCTTCAAAGCACATGCGAGAGAGGATTTTGCCCGCGTCGGCGATTTTGGCATCCGCCAGCACGATTTTATGCGGATAGAGCGCCTTCAGGTCACGAACCGCACGAACGCCTTCGCCCACGCACAGAATGGTGCCGACTTCGATGATGTCCACTTCTTCCGCAATCAGACGGGTGGTTTCGTAAGCGTGAGACAGAGTCTGGTTATCCAGCGCGACCTGCAACATTGGTAATGACATTTTCAATTCCTCTTAAACGGCCGCCGCAGTGGCGTTATCAATTAAATCCAGCACGTCCTGCGCGGTACGACAGGCGCGTAAACGGTCAAAATTAGCTTCATCATCAAACAGATTGACGATCTGCATGATCCCCACCTCCTGGTGGGTGTTGGCATCGACAGCCGCCATGGTGATCAGAATGTCGACCGGGTCGTTATCTTCGTGGTTGAACACCAGTGGTTTTTTCAACGTCACCAGCGCAAAACCGGTTTTCTTGACGCCCTCTTCGGGACGGCCATGCGGCATTGCCAGCCCCGGGGCAATCACAAAATAGGGTCCAAACTGCGCCACGCCATCCAGAATGGCCTGGTAATAACGCGGCTCGACAATGTCCGCCTTAACCAGCAGATCCACGCTCAGCTCTGATGAATCCCCTAATGATTTTGGTAAAAATCATTAAGTTAAGGTGGATACACATCTTGTCATATGATCAAATGGTTTCGCGAAAAATCAATAATCAGACAACAAGATGTGCG